>NZ_MKXT01000005.1:162540-226315 GCF_001913985.1 Corynebacterium sp. S5S1 | reverse complement strand
TCAGACGGAGGGAACGGAAATAAACATAACCCGCCCAATCGGGTGGACAGACCATGAATCTTCGGCGCCCTGAGGTGGAACTGCTAACAACGTAATGGGTGGGTAAAACCACCCTGGCCACCGCCACCGCGCTGCGCCTGTCCTGTGAGCACCGCGTCTGCCTGGTGTCCACGGACCCGGCGCATAACCTGGGGCATATTTTTGGTGCCTCGCTTGGCGACGCCCCCTCAGACCTCACCCCTACCCTGTCCGCCATCGAGATCAACCCTGCGCGCGCGACCGAGCAACACCTAGCGCAGGTAGGGAACTCGATGCGCCGCTTTATGCCCGAACACCTCCATGGCGAGGTGAAGAAGCACCTCGACCTAGCGCGGCAATCGCCCGGCACACAGGAGGCGGCGCTATTGGAGCGCATAGCGGCGCTGGTCGTGGAGGAGTCGGACTTCGACTACCTCATCTTCGATACCGCACCCTCAGGGCATACCTCGCGGCTGATGGCCTTGCCGGAGATCATGGCCGCCTATACCGATGGATTGCTCTCCCGGCGCGAGAAATCCGATAAATTCGGCTCGCTGGTGCGCGGGATGTCTAACGTCAGCGGCGCGGATAATGACCCGGTGGACCGGCGCAATCAGGAGATTCGCGCCACGCTTTTCCAGCGCCGCGAGCGCTTTGCCCAGCTGCGCACCGCTCTTACCTCCCCGCGCACCGTGTTCCACATCGTGCTCACCGCCGAGCGCCTGCCCGTGCTGGAATCTGCCGAGTTTCATGCGGACCTCACGAGCAACGGTGTGCGGGTGGGATCCATGCTGGTTAACCGGCGCACCCCGGCCGACCAAGGCGAGTTCTTAGCCGCCCGGCGCGCCGCCGAGGATGAGGCACTCGCACTCCTACGCGCCCAGCTGCCCGATACCCCGGTGCGCGAGGTTCCGTGGTTGCCGGAGGAAGTGGGGACTCCGGGGGCCGTCGGCAAGCTGGCGGCCTATCTCTAGCTCCACCCGCCCGCGCCGCTGTGAGCCCGGGTCTGCTAAAACCGAAACTATGACTTTGCTCACCAACGAATACCTATCCCACTTGCGCGAGGAGGCCGCGGCCGATTCCCGGCTGCGCATCGCCCGCAACGCCATCACCAATGTCGGGGCGGCTAAGGCGGCTCTAGACCGCGACCGCATTACGGCCCTCTACCCCACCACCGAGGTCAAGCTGGATAGCTTGGGCGTATCGGACCAAAAGCGCTCGGGCCGCTGCTGGATGTTCGCGGCGTTGAACGTCTTCCGTCACCGCGCGGCCAAGGAACTCAACGTAGATAGCTTCGAGTTTTCCTTTACCTACCTGCAGTACTTTGACAAGCTGGAGCGCGCCAACCTGGTGCTCAACCAGCTGCTGGACAAGAAGGACGCCGGCTGGGACGAGCGCACCGTCGCCGCGGTACTGGACCACGCGGGGGCCGATGGCGGCTGGTGGTGCTTCTTTAGCAACCTCGTAGCCAAGTACGGTGCCGTGCCTGCCGAGGCCATGCCGGAGGTACGCTCGTCTGGAAATACCGCAGAGATGAACCGCGATCTTGCCACCGTGGTACGCCGCGCCGCCGCTCAGGTCGGCCCGCGCGAGGACATCATCGCCCAGGCACGCACCGATTTTCACCGGATCCTGGCCATCCACCTGGGCATCCCGCCGGAGGAATTTACCTGGGCGTATCGCACCAAGGACGAGCAATTCGTGCGCCTGCACTCCACCCCGCGCGAGTTTGCGGATAAGTATCTGCCGAACTTGGACGAGTACGTGGTGCTGGCCGATGACCCCCGCTCCACCAACCCCAAGCATCGAGTATTCAGCAGCGCCGATGAAAGCAATGTGCTGGGTGGCGCACCGCAGGAGTACGTGAACGCAACCGTGGAAGAGCTCAAGGAGACCGCCAAGCGCAGCCTGGCGGCCGGCGAGCCGGTGTGGTTTAGCTGCGATGTCAACCGCCAGTTCTCCTTCCTCAACGGCGTATGGGACGAGGGATTGGTGAATACCGATGGCCTCTACGGCATCGATTCCTCCATGAGCAAGGAGGAGCGTTTTACCTCCGGTGAGACCGCACCCACCCACGCGATGGTGCTCACCGGCGTCGATGGCGACCGCGCTTGGCGCGTGGAGAACTCCTGGGGTTCTAAGCCGCCGCGCAAGGACGATGGAGAGGATGTGCCTGGCAAGGGCTTTGCCACGATGGCCGATGCCTGGTTTGACCAAAACGTCTTCCACATTGCCGTGCGCAAGGAGCACCTGAGCGACGAGCTGGCCCAGGCTCTTGCCACCGAACCGATTGAGCTTCCCCTCTGGGACCGGATGAACTAAGGAGAATCGAGAAATGCCAGAGATTAACCCGAACGAGGTTCATGCCGCCACCGCCGAGCTCACCAGCGATGCCACGCTGCGCCTGGTACGCAATGGGGTGGCCCAGGAGGGCGTCGACAAGCTCAGCCTCGACCACGAGCAATTACGCAGCCTCACACCGGTAACCAGCCATAAGCTAGATTCCTGGGGCGTGGCCGACCAGAAGGCCTCTGGCCGCTGTTGGATTTTTGCCGGCCTCAATTCCCTGCGCGGCGGCCTGATGGACAAGGCCAACCTCAAAGATTTTGAGCTCTCCCAGACCTATATTTATTTCTTTGACAAGCTGGAAAAGGCCAATTGGTTCCTTACCGCCATGGCTGAACTCAAGGACCGCGAGATTACGGACCGCACCGTTGCCAAGCTCATGGATGATCCCATCGATGACGGCGGCCAATGGTCCATGTTCGTCGCCCTAGTGGAAAAGTACGGCGTGGTGCCGCAATACGCCATGCCGGAGACCGCCTCTTCCGAGGCCACGGCGATGCTTAACCGCAACCTGCAGACCGTGCTGCGCCGCGCCGCCCACCAGATCCGCAGCGGCGAAGAGGGTGCGCATGAGCAGGCGCTTGCCGACGTCTACCGGATCCTTACCGCCAACCTGGGCCTGCCACCCGAGGACTTTGTATGGCAGTATCGCGATAAGGATGATGAGTTCCACCGCGCGGGCACCTATACCCCACAGGAGTTTGCCCAGGAATACCTGCCTGCGGACCTAGGCGAGTACGTGTGCGTGGTCAACGATCCGCGCAATGCCTATGGCGAGCTCTACACCGTGGAGTACCTGGGCAACGTGGCAGGTAAGCGCGTGACCTATTTGAACGCGCCTGTGGAGGTGCTGCGCGATGCCGCGCGTGCCTCCATCGAAGACGGCCAGCCGGTCTGGTTCGGCTGCGATACCGACCAGCAATCTGATGATGAGCACGGCGTGTGGGCCAAGCACCTGCACGATTATGAGGCCTTCTACGGCGTGAAGATGGATCTGGACAAGGCGCAGCGTTTGCGCCTGCACGAGTCCATGATGACCCACGCGATGGTCTTTACCGGCGCCGATATCGAAGAAGACGGCACCGTCAATCGCTGGCGCGTAGAGAATTCCTGGGGCCCGAAAAAGGCCGATAAGGGCTTTTGGACCATGGCCGATGACTGGTTCGACGAGTTCGTCTTCGAAATCGCCGTGCACCCCTCCCGCCTGCCGGAACAATATCAAGCGGCGTTGCAGTCCGAGTCTGTCACTACCCTGCCGGCCTGGGATCCGATGGGAGCGTTGGCCCGTTAAGCCTGCGGCACGCTAAGACTGCGGCGTGCCAAGGCGGCGCACATAGAGCATGCACACTAAGTCGCGGTCCTCGTTGACCGCGATGGTGCGCTCGCCCACCTGGGTGAAACCGCGGCTGTCATAGAACTGATAAGTGCAGCCGTCATCGGTAAACAAATAGGCATTCTTTCCCTCATGACGGGCTTCGAAGGCCTCGAGCAGCGCCGTGCCCACGCCGCTCACGCCGGAATTGGGAGCCGCGACGAGGAAGCCGATTTCGCCATCAATGGGGTGCTTACCCAAGTACTTGAGCAGCATGTCCTGATTGGCGGCATCGTAATCATCGCGGTGTCCGCCTGGGCGCAGGTTGTTGAAGATTTCCACCGCGCGGACATAGGCCTTGCGCCACCAGGGATATGGCAGCGCGGGCTTGCCCTTCATGGAGGCCAACAGCACGCCGAGGAAGCGGTCGCCATCATAAGCGGCCAAGATATCGGTGGCCTTGGCGCGCTCTAAATCCCAAAAGTAGCGGCCATAGGCGCGCTCAAAGCGCGGGTTCTTCACAAACCAGTGCAGGTGCATGCCCTCGATGGCAAAAGAAATGGCTTTGGGCTCATCGCGCGGGTCAAGGTCGCGGATCTGGATATCGGTCATTAGTCCTCCGATGGCTGCTGGGAAGCGGTATCCTGCGCGCGTTGTTGCTCGCGCTCGAGCTCGGCCTTGGCTTCGTGCTCTTCAATATTATTAAAGCCGATTCCCAGCGGCAGGCCCACATTATCGATGAGGCGGACGCCGCCGATTGTCGCGGCGACGAGCAAGCGGGCATCACCCTCCTCGGGAGGGGTGCCGAGGTCGCGACCGCGCACCTCGAGGTAGTCCGGCTCAACGCCTGCTGCGCGCAGGACTTCCGCGGCGACCTCGCGGACTTTCTCCGCACCGGCTTCGGCGGCATGCGCGCCGGCGGTCAGCGCGGCGGATAGGGCGGCTGCTTGGTCACGGGATCCGGCCGGGACGTTGGTATTGCGCAGGCTCATCACCACGCCATCGGGCATGCGTACGGCGGGCACGCCCTGCACGCGCACGCCTAAGTGGAAGTCTTGGACCGCGTGGTGGATGGCGAGGAGGAGCTCATAGTCCTTTTCGCCAAGGAGGACGTCGGTAGGCGAAAGCGTCAGGATGAGCGCAAGGTACAGGGAGAGGCCCTCGCTGAGGTCCGGCTCGAGGGCAGTCGCGGCGTCGACAGGGGCCACGGCGATCCGGCGGCCGTGTGGCCACAAGGAATCTGTTGAGTAATTCCAGACAATGTCCACGCCCTCGGCGCGTAGGAGCTCAAGGTCCTCCTCGTGTGGGGACTGCAGGGCCACGACGGTAACCGCGCCGCGGATGTGCTTGGCCGCGCGCACCAGCGCGATATGGCCGGCGTGCACGCCGTTGGTCAGCGGCACGAAGGCCACCGGACGGCCAGTCTTATGAAAGGCGCTGCCAACCATACGGATGCGCTCAATCTCACTGATGACGGTGGCGTTTCCCAGCTCTAGGCTCATCGGCTCTCCTCTTGTAGGGCCCACATTTCCAGCTCCTCGCGGCCGTCCACCTCACCTAGGCGGCGGGCAACCTCCACATAACTGCGGCGCAGGCCAGGGTCGGTGGCGCCACGGTAGGCGGCGATGATTTCTTCGGTGTCCATGTCCTCACCCACCAGGGGTGGCTCTTCTGAGGGCGAGAGGAAATGAGCATCAACTGCAGCAGAGATATGCAAGCGCCGAAGCATTTCGGCATAGTAGGCGCGGGCAGCGAAGGGGGCACGTTCGGCGTCGGAAAGCGCTACGGTTTCGCCGCGGAACTCGGTGATATTGAGCTCCACTACAGTCTCGCCCAGCTCGTCCAGGGTGGTCACGGCCCAGCGCATATGTGCAAATGGGGCGAGTGCCGCAACGACACACCCGCGGGTTTCTAGCGGATCTAGCACTTGGACACCGCGCGAGAGGCAGGTGTGGAAAACGATTAATCCGCGATGTACGTGTGGCTCAAGCAACTCCACGGTAGCTTCCAGGCGGGAATCGCCCACGGCGATAATGAGAGTTTCGAAGGAAGAAAGCTCGGCTGGGTCCGAAAGCATCTGCACCTCATGGCCGGCGCGTTCCATGGCATTGGCCAAGGTAAAGCCGGCCAGGCTCCGGCCAAAAAGAGCTACCCGCATGCGTGGCGGGCGCATTTATTTGTCCTTCTTTTTCTTTGCCTGCGCCAGCAGCTCGGCCACGGAGACCGCCCCTTCGCGCTTATCGTCGCTGCGACGGCGTCCGCGTGTCTGCTCCTCCGGCTGAGGTTCAGCCGCACGGTGATGCGGGCGGGCTGCCTTCTGGCGTACTGGTTCGGCCGATTCCGGAGCCACATGTTGACCCGAGCCTGGATATTCCGCGCGTTCATCGCGCTGTGGTGCCGGCTGCTGCGGAATGTCCTGGGTCTCATCATTGGCCTTGGTGGCAGCCTCCGGCTTGCGGTGGCTGCCATGGTGCTCGCTGGAGGCGGAAGCGTGGGTGGTCTTCAGGGAATCATCGCCGCCGGTATCCCAGCGCACGGCCTGGAAGCCACCAGTATTGAAGGCGGAGGCACCAGAAGTCTTGCCGGAGGTACGCTGCGCGCGGGTCTTTTCGCTAATGATGTCATTAAGCGGGTTGGACTCGGCGTGCGCCGCGGACGGCTGGTTACCCAAGCGGCCGGCGATGGCATCGGTGGACGGGGCGCCGGAAGAGGACTGGGTGAAGTCCACATTGCCCTCCTCAGAGCCAGGGCGAGCAGCGGCCGCAGTCTGGGCCTCGAGCTGCATGATGCGGCGCGCCTCGGCGTGCAGAGCGGCCGGTTCATAGGTGAAGTTCTGGCCGGAAAGATCCTCGATCTGCTTGCGGATGGAAGCCAGCTCGGTGCGGATTTCATCCAGCAGTTCCTGATCCGGCAGCGGCTGGCCATCGGCTGTGCGGGCTTGCTTGAGCTCGGCGCGGTGAGCGCGCTCCTGCAGCTCCAGCTTGGTTACGGACTCCTCAGCCTGGCGGCGATAGCGCATGACCAAGAAGAAGCCGAGCACGGCGGCCCACAGGGCAGCAATGAGGGCAATCTTGAGCGCGGCGGCAGAGCCGGAAATCAGCATGACGATGCTGGCCACCACGGCCAGCACCACGAGGACGATAAGGCCGATCTGGCCCAAGTCCGGCTTGGTCGTCTTGGCGGAAGTATTGCTAGAAGAAGAGCGAGGCTCAGTCATGCTCACTAATGTACCGTTTGAACCCCATCTGGTGGGGGCGGGGTCTCGCAGTGTCGCTCTAGCCGTAGGCCAGCGGCGGCCATCGCGAGGCCGCCGAGCGCGGAGGCAATGACCCCCACGAGGTCATCGGAAGCCGCCGCGAGCGTACTGGCGTTGGGTATGACGTAGACGGCAATGCCGGCATAGATGCCGCCCACGATGGAACCCGTCCATGCCGAGGCCTTTCCTACCAGCATGAACTGCGTGATGGTCATGGGGTTGAGCTGCGAATTATCCAGGCCAATGCCATGCTCATCCTCGGTGGCTTGGTCCACTTTCCAGGTCAGCACCAGGCAGATAACGGCCATAAGCCATAGCGTGGCCGAGACCGTTACCGGGATTTGCAGCATGGAGCCATAAAAGCGCGTGGTGAGGATGGCCGCCGCGGCGGCAAAGAAGACCCCGGTGCCGATGAGGGCACCCAGCGAGGTCCGTGTCATAGCTCCTCCATCATGCCCAGCCGGCGAATCTCGGCGCGCTCTTTCGGGTCGAGTGCTGCTACCCGCTTGGCGACGCCCTCCCCACTCAACCTAGCACCACCATCGGCCGCCAACCACGGAATCAGCACGAAGGCACGCTCGTGGGCATAAGGATGCGGGACGATAAGCTCTGGGTCGTCGGAGGTATAGCCCTCGATATCAATGATGTCTACATCCAGCGTGCGCGGGCCCCAGTGGCGCACGCGGACACGCTCGGCGGCCTCTTCAAGCTTCTGCCCGCGGCGCAGGAGTTCCTTCGGAGTCTCCTCGACGTCCACGATGAGCACCGCGTTGAGGAATTCGTCTTGGTCCGTCACGCCCCACGGCGGGGTGGCATAGACGGGCGAAGCGGCAACGATCTCGCTGGCAAACTCGTCGAATACCGTGCGCAAAAGCTCCACGCGGTCATCCATATTGGAGCCGATGGAGAGCACCGCGCGCATTAGAGGGTCCTCGCGTGCTTGCGGGAGCGGCGGGCGACCACGGCGACGTCGGCAAAAGTGCGTGGAATCGGCGCCTGCGGCTTGTGCAGGGTGACCTCCACAGCATGCAGGCCTTCGAAGGTCTCCATGATGGTATCGGCCACCTCGCTGGCGACGGTCTCGATAAGGTCGCGGGCGGGGCCTTCGATGATTGTTGCGGCGACGTCGGCAAGCTCGGCGTAATTGATGGTCTTGGTCAGATCATCGGTGGCGGCGGCCTCGGCGAACTCGGACCAACAGGTAATGTCCACGATGAAGGGCTGACCGGTGCGCTTTTCTTCTTCGAAAACGCCATGGTAGCCAAAGCATTCTAGGCCGGTGAGCTCGATGCGGTCTGCCATGTTTTACTCCTCAGGGTTGCGCGGTAGGGCGGTGGATTTCATGGTGCCATTGCCATCGGCGCCATTGCTATAGCTGCCGGTCGCCCTGGCGCCGCCCGCGTAACCGTTGCCGGCGTTCCAAGCCGCGGCCACATCGACGGCGTCGCGCGAGACGGCGACCTCGTGCACGCGCACGCCCCACGCGCCCATCTGGGCGGAAATGGCGGTTACGGCCGCAGTTGCGGGATCGGCCAGCAGCGGGCTGGATTCCACGCCACGGTCCTCCCGGATAGCGGCAAGGAAGCGCTTGCGCGAGGCTCCCACCAGCATGGGGAATTCGGCGTCGAGAAACTCCGGCAGGGCCTTGAGCAGCGCCCAGTTATCCTGCGGGGTTTTGGCAAAGCCCAAGCCCGGATCGAGCACGATATTATCGCGGCGCACGCCGGCGGCCAGCGCATTATTCGCCAGGCGCTCGAGGGTCTCATGCACATCGCGCACCACATCGCCGCCGTGGTCGGCGCTACCGGCCGCGGAGCCAAAGGCGCCTTCCTGCAGCGTGCGCCAGTGCATCAGGCACACGGGCACGCCGGCCTCGGCCATCGCGCGATACATCTCCGGATCAGCCAGGCCACCGGAGACGTCATTGATCATGTCCACACCGGCCGCTGCCGCCGAGCGGGCCACCGAGGCCCGCATCGTATCCACGGAAGTGCGGATGCCCAGCTCGCTCAGCGCCTTAATGACGGGAACCACGCGGCGCTTTTCCACATCCGCTTCTACCCGCACCGCACCCGGCCGGGTGGACTCACCACCGACGTCAATCATGTCCGCGCCCTGCGCCACGAGTTCGCGGGCGTGGTTGATGGCGGCATCGACGTCCAACCACTTACCGCCATCGGAGAAGGAATCCTCCGTGACGTTGACGATGCCCATCACCAGCGTGCGTTGGGCAATGGTCAGATCCGATACCGAGGTTGCCTGCTGCATGGCGTGCTCCTTCTCGCTTTCGTGGTAACCGGGGGACTTAGCTGCGAATCAGGCTGAGCACCTCCGCGCGGGAGGCGGCATTATTTTTGAAGCCGCCGCGCACCGCGGAGGTGGTCGTCGTCGCCCCCGGCTTGCGGATGCCGCGCATGGCCATGCACAAGTGCTCGCACTCAATGACCACGATGACGGACTGCGCACCGAGGACCTCCACCAAGGCGTCCGCTACCTGCTGGGTAAGGCGCTCTTGGACTTGGGGGCGCTTAGCGTACATATCCGCCAAGCGGGCGAGCTTACTCAAACCGGTGACGTGGCCGTCTTTGCCCGGGATGTAGCCAATATGCGCCACGCCGTAGAACGGCACCAAGTGGTGCTCGCAGGTGGAATAGATGGGGATATCGCGCACCAGAACTAATTCTTGGTGGTCCTCGGCGAAGGTTTTGTGCAGGACCTCGGTGGGGTCCTCGTGCAGGCCGGCGAAGACCTCGCGGTAGGCGCGGGCCACGCGGGCCGGGGTTTCGCGCAAGCCCTCGCGGTCAGGGTCCTCCCCTACCGCAAGGAGCAGCTCACGCACCGCTGCCTCCGCTCGGTCTTGGTCGAAGGCGGCGCGAGCGGGAATGTGATTATCAGGCATTAGTTATCTTCTTGCTTATCGTCCTCGCGCGCATAGGGGTTCTTGCGGCGATCCTTCTCGTCCCAGCCAGGGGTAAACCACTGACGGGTCTCGGCATCAGCCTCCGCGCCGGCGTCCGGCTTGTGGTGCTTGCCACCGCCGGTAGCGGGGCGTGCGGCAGGACGGGCGGTTGGCTCGGAAGCCGGAGCAGACTGAGCGTCGCGAGCCTGCTGGGCAGGCTGGTCCGGCGCGGAGTCCTCGGAATCCTTTGCGGCTGCGGGTCCGTTGCCCAGCTCGCGGGCGGTGTCCGGGTCGACGTAATCTCCGGCGTGCTGGCCAAAGTTGAAGCCCACCTCACCCTTCGGCTCTTCGCCGGCGAGGCGGCGCTCGCGGGCGGCCCGGGAGGCATCGAGAAGCGTCATGCGCTTAGGCAGCTCCTCGCCGCGCTCCTTCGCCAGCTCAACCGGGGTCTTCACTGGGGCGTAGCCAATCTGGCGTGGGAAACGATCGTCCTCACCTGGGAAGACATCGAAGGCCTCGCGCGGTTCGATGCCGTCGAATATGCGCTCCAGGTCAGGGCGGCGCAGGGTTTCCTTCTCCAGCAGGGCCGCGGCCAGCTTGTCCAGGTAGTGACGGTTATTGCGCAAGATGTCATAGGCCTGCTCGTGCGCGCGCTCGAGCAGGTAGCGCATCTGCTCATCAATCTTGGAGGCAACCTCATCGGAGTAATCGATGGAGCCACCGCCACCCATCTGGCTGAAGGGATCGCCCTGCTCCTTGCCGTACTTCACGGTGCCCAGGTCCGGGGAGAAGCCATACTCGGTGAGCATGGAACGAGCGATCTTAGTGGCGTTTTCAATATCGGAAGACGCACCAGTGGTCGGCGCTCCGAAGACCAGCTCTTCGGCAGCGCGGCCACCCATGGCAAAGACCAAGCGGGAGAAGAGCTCGTCGCGGGTGTACATGCCCTTGTCGTCTTCCTGGGAGGTCATGGCGTGGCCGCCGGTACGGCCGCGGGCCAGGATGGTGACCTTGTACACGCGCTCAATATCCTTGAGTGCCCACGCAGAAAGCGTGTGTCCGCCCTCGTGATAAGCGGTCACCTTCTTCTCGTGCTCGGAGATGATCTTGCCCTGGCGGCGCGGGCCGCCCACGACGCGGTCGGTGGCCTCTTCCAAGGCATCATAGGTAATGACGTTGCCGCCGATGCGGGCGGTAAGCAAAGCGGCCTCGTTGAGTACATTGGCCAGATCCGCACCGGACATGCCGGCGGTGCGCTTGGCCAGCTGCGCTACGTCAACCTCTTCTGCCAGCGGCTTATTCTTTGCATGCACGCGCAGGATCTCCTCGCGGCCGGCAAGATCCGGGTTGGTGACCGGAATCTGGCGGTCGAAGCGGCCCGGGCGCAGCAGCGCCGGATCGAGGATATCCGGGCGGTTGGTGGCGGCGATGAGGATAACGCCTTCGCGGTCACCAAAGCCGTCCATCTCTACCAGGAGCTGGTTGAGGGTCTGCTCGCGCTCATCGTGGCCGCCGCCGGTACCGGAACCGCGCTGGCGGCCCACGGCGTCAATCTCGTCGACGAAGATAATGCAGGGGCTATTTTCCTTCGCCTGCTTGAACAAGTCGCGCACACGGGAGGCACCCACACCAACGAACATCTCCACAAAGTCAGAACCGGAGATGGAATAGAACGGCACGCCGGCCTCGCCAGCCACGGCGCGGGCAAGCAAGGTCTTACCGGTACCCGGAGGGCCGTAGAGCAGCACGCCGCGCGGGATCTTGGCGCCTAGGTCGTGGTAGCGGGTGGGGTCTTCCAGGAAGTCCTTGATCTCCTGCAGCTCGTCCACGGCCTCATCCGCGCCGGCCACGTCCTCAAAGGTATTGGTCGGCATATCCTTGGTCAGTTCCTTGGCCTTGGAACCGCCGATGCCAAACATGCCACCAGCGCCCTGCTGCATGCGGGACATGAGCCAGAAGAGCACGCCAAAGAGGATGATCATCGGCAGCAGCATGCTGAGCATGGAGCCCAAGAAGGATTCCTGCGTGACATTGGTCTGGTATTTCTCAGCGCCGGAATCCTTGACGGCGTTAAAGACCTGCTCGGAGGCGCGGGCCGGGTACTTGGCCACGATTTCCTGCACGCCGTCGCGCTCGTCTACCGTGATTTCATCCTTGAGCTTGATGCGCAGGCGCTGCTCGCGGTCATCGATTTCCACCTCATTGACGTTTTTGTCTTTGAGCTGGGTCAGCGCAACGGAGGTATCCGCTTGCACGTAGCCGCGGGCATCGTTGCTAAAGAAGGTAAAGGCGTACAGCGCGATAAGGATGAGGGCCGCAATCCCGCCGTAGCGAAGAATCTTATTGTTTTTCATTACTGCGCGATTTTAGTTGGTGGTATAGACATCGGGGTGGAGGGTGCCCACGTAGGGGAGATCGCGGTAGCGTTCCG
This sequence comes from Corynebacterium sp. S5S1, assembly GCF_001913985.1. Taxonomy (NCBI): domain Bacteria; kingdom Bacillati; phylum Actinomycetota; class Actinomycetes; order Mycobacteriales; family Corynebacteriaceae; genus Corynebacterium; species Corynebacterium sp. S5S1. The sequence continues at coordinate 214,053 of NZ_MKXT01000005.1, read as the reverse complement.
CATAGTCCAAGCCATAGCCGATGACGAATTCATTCGGGATATCAAAGCCCACATCCAGCAGATCAATATCAGCCTTGACTACTTCCGGCTTGCGCAGCAGGGTGACCACATTCAGCGAAGCAGGGCTGCGGCCTTCCAGGTTGCGGATGAGCCACGACAGGGTGAGGCCGGAATCGATGATGTCTTCCACGATGAGCACGTTGCGCCCCGCAATATCGCGGTCCAAATCCTTCAAAATGCGCACCACGCCGGAAGAGGAGGTGGAGGCGCCGTAGGAGGATACGGCCATAAACTCCAGCTCGGAGGGGATGGATAGCTTGCGCGCAAAGTCCGTGAGGAAGAATGCGGCGCCCTTGAGCACGCAGACCAACAGCAGGTCGTGCTCAGAGTCGGCATACTTTTCCGAGACCAGATCCGCGAGTTCTTGGACGCGGTTTTGCAGTTCCTCTTCTCCAATGAGGATTGCTTCTACATCGTCACCGTAGCGGTTTGCGGGAACGGCGAAGTCTTTCTTGTCGTGCACGTGTGCGCTCCTTTAATGACCAGACAATAGTGCCAGTTTGCCACCTATACGGGCTACTTCCAACCTCTGCCCCACCTGCCCCGTCGATCGCACGGCCACCGGGCCCTGCCCGTGCCAGTGGGTGCACAGCTTGCCGACGTCCCCCACTGCCCTCCTTGTTACCTCTACCCCCTCGCTGACCAGCCACGCCGCGATAGCCCGCCGGCGCCGCGGCTCCGCCATCGCCGCCAGCTCAGCGCAGTCCGTGGTGGGTAGGGTGCGCAGGGCGGCGTCGTCAAGCGCGGCGTCGCTTGCCGCTTGCGCCAGCGCTGGCACCGCATCCCCACCGATGATGCGGCTCAACTGCGGAATGACCTCGCGGCGCAGCGCCACGCGGCGGAAATGGGTGTCCGCGTTCTGTGGGTCCTGCCACGTCGAAAGGCCCAACTCCGCGCAAGCGCCTTCGGTATCGGCGCGGCGCACGTTCAGCAGCGGCCGCACCACGCGGGCGCCTTCCACCTCGCTGCGCTCGTTCATGCCGGTCACCCGCCCGCGCAGCGCGCCGAGCAGCAGCGTTTCCGCCTGGTCATCGGCCGTATGCGCCACGGCCACCTCTAAACCTTCGTCTGCGCACGCGGCGGCCAGTGCTCGATACCGCGCCGCCCGCGCGGCCGCCTCCATCGACTCCGCCCCCGCCGCAGCGCCCGCACCCGCCTCAACGCTAAGCACCTGCGCCCGCGCGCCTAGCTTTCGCGCCTGCTCGGCCGCGCGCTCGGCCTGCGCCCGCGATCCATCCTGCAACCCGTGGTCCACACACAGCGCGAGCACGTCGTGCCCTTCCGCCACGAGCGCCGCCATGAGAGCCAGCGAATCCGCGCCCCCGGAAAGCCCCACCGCCACTGCGTGGTCAAGATCGGCGGTGCGCACGCCGCGCCGACACGCCAGAAAGTGCGGCGAAACCCGCGGCCAAAAGGGCTTATTAGAACTCATGCAGTGCAGAAGCCAATGCGTCTTGAGCCTTGCGGGCGGCCAAGATATCACCGTCATTCACAAGGAAGGCAAAGGCATACACGCGCCCGGAATTACCCTGCGCGGTGCCGGCCAAGGCCGAGACCCCAGTCAGCGTGCCTGTCTTGGCGCGCACATAGCCCTTGGCCGCGGAATCGCCGTAGCGTTCGTACAGCTTGCCATCGCCGCCGGCCACCGGCAGGTAGGACACCAGCGGGCGCAGACGCGGATCCTTGACCGCGCCATTGATGAGCTGCGTCAACAACCCGGCGGTGAGTCGATTGTCTACCGAGAGCCCGGAATTATCCTTAATATCGACGCCCTCGACGTCGAATCCTTGCTCCCGCAGCACCTCGAGCGTGGCCTGCGTATCGCCTTCAAAGCTGGCTTCTTTGCCACGGGCCATCGCCAGCTCACGCGCAATGGCCTCGGCCATGACGTTATCCGAGTGGCGCACCATTTCTCGGGCGCGGTCCGCTAGCGGCGGCGAATCCACGCTCGCCACCTCCTGCGCGTTCTCCGCCACAGAGCCCATGCCTACCTTGCCCGCGCCGAGGCGATCGCCTAGCTGCTTAGCGACGTCCAAAGCAGGCTCATGACTCCTCGGCACGTCCCCCGTCGTCGCGCCCAGGCGACCGCCGTAGAGCATGGCCGGTTCCATCGGCGCGACGAAGCCGCCGTCCACGTCCTCCGGATCCCAACCCGGGGCCTGCGCCTCGCCGGACCACACAGAAGTATCGATGTAGACACCATCGACCTGCTCGACGTTCTTCGAAATCTGCTCGGCCAAATCATCGAGCTGTTCGTGCGTCATCCACACATCGCCCGCGGCCTTGATGACCACGTTCCTTTCGTTCGACCCACGGTAGACCTTGGTGGTGATTCTCTCATTCTCATCCAGCGCCAACGTCGCCGCCGCAGTGGTGAGGACCTTCGTGGACGAGGCCGGGGTAAGCCGCTTATCCGCGTCGCGCTGCCACACTACGTCGCCGGTTTCGGTATCGATCACCTCGCCGCCGAAAGTGGCAAGGTCCTTATTCTTAGCGAGCTCATCCAGCTTCGCCCTCAGCGCATCCAGGTTCGCCTCGCCCGGCTCTGCTGCGCTCAACGGCTCCTTAGGAGCCTGCACCGCCTGTGCTTCTCCGTGCGAGAGATCGCCGTATTCGCGCTGGAGGGTAACGCCCAGCGCAGCCGTACCTCCGACCGCTGCCGCTACCACGAGCGCGGTCGCTGACCACCAAACATGCTTTGCTTTCATTGCCTTTAACCCTAGCGCGAATCCGCAACGCGCTAGACTATGGGCAGTAATTGATACCCAATCCCCCATGGAGGACATCGCTGTGAGCGTTGAAGTAACCATTGAAATCCCGAAGGGCTCCCGCAACAAGTACGAGGTTGACCACGAGTCCGGCAAGGTCTACCTCGACCGTTACCTGTTCACCCCGATGGCTTACCCGGCTGACTACGGCTTCATCGACCACACCCTGGGCGAGGACGGCGACCCGCTCGACGCCCTGGTCATCCTGCCGGAGCCAGTCTTCCCGGGCGTAGTCGTTGAGGCCCGCATCGTCGGCGTCTTCAAGATGACCGACGAGGCCGGCCGCGATGACAAGCTGCTCGCCGTCATCGATGACCCGCGCTGGGAGCGCTACCAGGACATCGACGATGTGGAGCAGCACATCAAGGACGAAATCGAGCACTTCTTCGTCCACTACAAGGACCTGGAGCCGAACAAGGAAGTCACCGGCTCCGGCTGGGGCGACAAGGCCGAAGCAGAGAAGATCCTCGACGAGGCAAAGGCTCGCTTCAAGTAAGCGTTCTGCGCGCGGGCCCCGCGGGTCTGAGCCCGCGGGCTCCCCTTAGGGCGTTTCGATCAAATAGCACTGCGAAAGCGGCTTTTTTCAAGGCCGTATTTGATCGAAACGCCCCCTTTTTGTCTTTTTCACACCAGCAAGGCCCTCCCCGCGACACAATCCCGTCCCCGCAGTACAATTCGATCACATAGTAGGCCGAAACCACCGGCCTCGGGGGCCTAAATGATCGAAATGAACGCCTAGGGGTGGGCGCATGAGAATCTTCACCACGCGCACGGCCGCGCGCCGCGCTATCGACAACCAAGCCGTGAAAATCTGCCACGGACTCTATACCGAAGGCAAGCCCTCGCCGCGCGAACTCGCGGAAATCGTCTCCCGCCGCTGGCCCGATTCGGCGCTCGACGGCTACTCCTGCGCCCACCACTACCTCGGCCACGCCTTAACCTTCCCACTGCATTTCCTACGCGCGGGAACGATGGCCTCCAGCCCCTACTTCCGCAGCCGCCGCGCCCGTCCGAAGGCGCTGGGCCAGCTCAATGGCATTAACGTGTGCAATCCACTGCAGGCCACAGAAATAATGGCGGGGGAAGACGCCGTCGCGTTCCTCGAAGCCTACTTTGCCGGCCGGTACGGCGCTTCTCAGATGGAGGGCCACATGCTCGACTTCCAGCGCTTTCCGCAGCACACCCGGCGCGTACTGGAAAACACCATCCTCGGCGCTGATAGCGTGCCGGAGCGCAACCTCACCCGCGCGCTTCGGCCCCATGTCACCGTGCACAACAACAGACACATTGGACCTTACCGCTGGGACTTACTCTTGAAGGAGCACAAGCTGGCCATCGAGGTCGACGGTTACGCCTACCACCAAGGCGAGAACCGGCAACGATTCGAAATTGACCGCCAGAAGCTTAACGACGCCGTCCAAAGAGGCTACAAACCCCTCCACTTCACCGCCGCCACAATCGAGCACCACCTCGACATAGCTGTTGGCCAAATCCTCGCGATAGTCCACGGTAAAGGCGACACTGTGCAGCCACCGTGGCAGTGGCACCACTACTGGCGGTTCCAGCATTAGCACAAGGCCACCGGTCGGCCGATCCACAAGCGCGCTAGTAACTAAGGTGAATGGCATGAAGAACGTTCAACCAACTGAAGTACCAGAAGGCGCTCAGCTCATTGATGTCCGCGAGAATGACGAGTGGGCGGTGGAGCGCGCAAAGGGCGCGACCCATATCCCAATGAGCGAGATTACGGGTCGCATCCAGGAAATCGATCCGGACAAGGATATCTACGTCATTTGCCACGCGGGCGGTCGCAGCATGCAGGTCTGCCAGTATCTGGAGCATGCGCTGGGCTGGGACACCATCAATGTGGAGGGCGGCACGGATAATTGGAAGGCTTCCGGGCTTCCCATCGAAACGGATTAATTGGCCTTAACCAATCTTTTGGGATTATGATGATGGTATGGCTTCCACGAATAATTCTGTAATCCCAACTGCCCTACTCGAATCCCCGTCGTTCCAGTTGGAGCGCCTCCGCCGCCGCACCCGCGATGGCGTCGAGGCCGCCCTGCAGACCAAGCAGACGACGCTGCGCGAGTACTGGGTCCTTACCTGCCTGGTGGACGCGGATGCCGCGTCGCAGTCCTACCTCTCCGAGACCCTGGCCATTGATGCTTCTGACATGGTGCGTCTTATCGACGCCCTCGAGGACCGCGGCTGGGCCAAGCGCGAGCGCGACCCGAAGGATCGCCGCCGCCAGATCGTCGCGTCTACCAAGAAGGGCGCAAAGGTCCACAAGGACTTGGCGGAGCTTGTTTCCGCCGCCGAGGACGAGGCTTTGGATGAGTCCACCAATAAGCAGCTCAAGCACCTGCGCAAGTTGGCCAAATCCATCATTGCCGCGGACGAAGAAGAGGCATAAATGGCAGGACCCGAATCACGTGTCCCGCAGCAGTACCTTCTAGGTAGCGCGGCTCCGCGGCCGCGCACGCTGTGGGACATCATCACGGCCACCGCGGAAATGCATCCAGACGCCGCCGCGCTTGACGACGGCGAGATCATCACCTACTCCGAACTCATCCACGAGGTCGAACTGTGGGCCACCGAGCTGCACGCCAATGGTGTGCGCCGGGGCGATCGCATCGGCATTCGGATGACCTCCGGCAAGCGCGAGCTCTACCTCGCCATTTTGGCGACCCTGGCGGCGGGCGCGGCCTACGTGCCTGTCGACGCCGATGATCCAGACGAGCGCGCCGAGATGGTCTTCGGCGAGGCCGATATCGATGGCGTTTTTACTGATGAAGGCTTCCGCTTCCTGCGCGATTCCGCGCGCCCGGACGCCCCGGCCGAGGAGTCCAATGCCCCGCTCCCAGAAGACACCGCGTGGATCATCTTCACCTCCGGTTCTACCGGCAAACCGAAGGGCGTGGCCGTGAGCCACCGTTCCGCGGCCGCCTTCGTGGATGCCGAGGCCAGCCTCTTTTTGGTAAACCACCCGCACGGGCCACTCGGCCCGGAGGATCGTGTGCTCGCCGGGCTGTCCGTCGCCTTCGATGCCTCCTGCGAGGAAATGTGGCTGGCCTGGGGCCACGGTGGCTGCTTGGTCCCGGCGCCGCGATCCCTGGTGCGCTCCGGCATGGATTTGGGCCCTTGGCTCATCCGCCGCGATATCACCGTCGTGTCCACCGTGCCTACCCTGGCGGGCCTGTGGCCGGCCGAGGCGCTGGATAATATCCGCCTGCTTATCGTCGGCGGCGAGGCCTGCTCGCAGGAACTGGTAGACCGCCTGGCCACCGAGGACCGCGAGATGTGGAATACCTACGGCCCCACCGAGGCCACCGTCGTCGCCTGTGCGCAGCAAATGCTGCCCGGACGGCCGGTGTCCATTGGCTTGCCGTTGAATGGGTGGGACCTGGTGGTCGTCGATAAGCAGGGCATGCCTGTGGAAATGGGCGGCGTCGGCGAGCTGGTGATTGGCGGCGTGGGACTGGCGTCCTACCTGGATCCGGCCAAGGACGCGGAAAAGTACGCGCCGCTGGAGTCGATGGGCTGGCAGCGTGCGTATCGCACCGGTGACCACGTGCGCCTGGAGGAAGACGGACTGTACTTCGTCGGCCGCGTAGATGACCAGGTGAAGATTGGTGGGCGCCGCATTGAGCTCGGCGAGGTCGAAGCGAACGTCGCAGCGCTGGATAACGTCTATAACTCGGCCGTGGCCGTGCAAAAGACCCCGGGCGGCGAGTCCGTCCTGGTGGGCTATGTTTCCCTCGAGGATGAGGCCAAGGGCTTCGATCACGAGGCCGCGCACGCCCGCCTGGCCGATACCATGCCGGCCGCGCTCGTCCCGCGCATCTGTGTGATGGAAGAGCTGCCGGTGCGTACCTCCGGCAAGGTGGATAAGAAGGCCCTGCCATGGCCACTGCCTGGAGTGGGCGTGGAATCGACCACGCTGACCGAGACTGAGAAGTGGCTCGCGGAACTGTGGGTAGAAACACTCGGCGTATCCGTGGAGGACGAGAACGCCGATTTCTTCTCTCTCGGCGGCACCTCATTGGCGGCCGCAACCCTCGTGGGGCATATCAGGGAGCGCTACCCCAACGTGGCGGTGCGCGACCTCTACGACCACCCGCGCTTGGGTTCGCTGGCCGAGCTCATCGCCGGTGCCGAACCGCGCCCCGCGGCTGCTGACGTCCCCATGCGCGAGGTCACCAAGGTCGGCTTCGGCACCCGCCTCGCCCAGACACTGATTCAGATCCCCGTCATGACGCTGGCCGCCTCCAGCTGGCTGGCCTGGCTCATGTTGGGTTCCACCGTGGCGGCATCGTTGGGCTTCGAGTGGGCCGCGGCCTATCCGTGGTGGCTGGTCATTGCCATGCTCATCGTCTTTGTCACCCCAATCGGCCGCATCCCCATCGGCGGCTACGGCGCGCGTCTTATTACGGCCGGCATCAAGTCGGGCGATTACCCGCGCGGCGGTTCGACGCACCTGCGCATCTGGGCGGCCGAGCGCTGGGCTAATGCCTCCGGCGCGAGCTCCCTGGCCGGTGCCACACGCGTGAATAACTACGCCCGCGCGCTCGGCGTCAAGGTCAAGCGCGGCGTGGATCTGCACTCCCTGCCGCCGGTGACCGGCCTGCTCACGCTGGGCAAGCACGCCGCCATCGAGCCCGAAGTGGACCTTTCCGGTTATTGGCTGGACGGCGATATCCTGCATGTGGGCGCCATCGACGTCAAGGAAGGCGCTCGCGTGGGCGCGCGCTCCACGCTGCTGCTTGGCACCGTGGTGGGCAAGTATGCCCACGTGGAGGCCGGTTCCACCGTCACTGGCCGCAAGAAGATCAAGGACGGCCAGCGCTGGTCGGGCTCACCTGCCAAGAAGGTGGGCCGCTCCAAGCATCGCTTCCCGTCCCATACGCCAAAGCGCCGGCCGTGGTGGGTGGCTATCTATGACGCCACTTCCGTCCTCCTCGCCATCCAGCCGGTTGTTGCGCTGGCGATAGGCGCGGCCATCGTCTTGGCCCTTGTGCATTCCACAGGCGGCGATAGCTTCGTCGGTGCGGTTTTCTTCGCGCCCGTCGGCGCACTGGCGGCCTTTGCCACCTATATGCTGCAGACCTGGCTGGGCGTACGCATTCTCTCGCTCGGCATTAGGCCGGGCGTGGCACCCGTGCGCTCGGTCACGGGCTGGCGCCTGTGGGCCATCGAGCGCCTCATGGACGAGGCTCGCACCAAGCTCTTTCCGCTCTATGCCTCCCAGCTGACTCCAGCATGGCTGCGCTCGCTCGGCGCGGAGATTGGCACCAACGTGGAAATCTCCACCGCGGTCATGATCCCCAAGCTCACCGAGGTCAAAGAGGGTGCCTTCCTGGCCGATGACACCATGATCGGCGGCTACGAGCTCGGCGGCGGTTGGATGCGCACCGGCGAGACCAAGGTGGGCAAGCGCTCCTTCGTGGGCAACTCCGGCATCACCGCACCCGGCCGCAAGCTATCCAAGAACTCGCTGGTTGCCGTTCTTTCTTCTACCCCGAAGAAGACGAAGGCCGGCGCCAACTGGTGGGGTGCGCCACCAGAGCGCATGCGCCGCGTGACCGTGGAGGTGGACTCCCCCGCTAACTCGGGTGAGGCGCTGACCTATAACCCGGGCTTTGCCGTCAAGGCCGCCCGCGGCGTGGTGGAAACCATGCGCCTTTTGGCACCGATGTTTTCCGCCATGCTGCTCGCCGCGACCCTTAGCATGTACTACACGCTTCTCGACGCCCTCGGCTTCCCCCTCACCTGGCTCCTCTCCGGCCTCGTGCTCATGGGCATGGGTGCCGTAGCCATGGCCATTACCGTCGCGGTGAAGTGGATTTGCGTGGGCAAGCACCGCGCGGCTGACCACCCGCTGTGGTCCGCTTTTGTCTGGCTCAATGAGCTGCAGGATACCTTCGTGGAGGTCGTCGCCGCGCCGTGGTTCTTCCAGCACACCTACGGCTCCGGCGAGATCAACCTGGGGCTGCGCGCCCTCGGCGTGGAAATCGGCCGCGGTGCGTGGATCGATTCCTACTGGTTCCCGGAAACGGACCTCATCCGCGTCGGTGCGGCCGCCACCGTGGGCCCCGGCACGGTGGTGCAAACCCACCTTTTCCAGGACCGCGTGATGAGCCTGGATACCGTCACCGTCGAAGCCGGATCTACACTGGCCTCCCATTCGGTGGCGCTGCCTGCCTCACTGATTGGCAAGGCCTCCACCGTAGGCCCCGGCTCGCTGGTTATGCGCGGCGACCGCGTTCCCACCAACGCCGTATGGCAGGGCAACCCCATCGAGCCGTGGAAGCGATAGGCCACCGGCAGGCACCTTCGCCCTACCGCGCGAAGTCCTGATACTTAATCATTTCGCCGGACTTGAAGTCCCAGGCCTCCACTCGGACGCGGTCAGCAAAGACCTTGACCCGCAGTCCGGTGGAGGCTTCTTCCTTTTCTTTGACGATTTTCTCGTCATTATCGCCATCCGGCAGGTACTCATTGAGGATGGCACCGGTATTGACTACCGGGAAGCCGGTGCGGCCGGCCTCGCCCGTGCCGTCGTAGCGGCGGGTTCCCCACCAGTTATTCTGGCGCAGCGAAGAGTGACTGTGGCTGCTAAACCACACGATGTTGTTGTACTTATTGACCACGTTGGATAGCGCTTCAAGGTCTTCGAAATCATTCTGGTACCACGCCGAATGGGACATCGATACCGTCTGTGGCAGCAGCGGATGGCTAAAGACCAGCGCCGGCGTGCCCTTAGCATCCCAATAGGCCAGGCGCTCATCTAACCAATCGAGCTGCTCTTTGCTGATGCGCTGGAACGGCTCCTTGCCGTGGCGCAGGATATCGGAATAGAACTCGGTATTCACCGAAATCAGTGGCACCCCGTCAACTACCTCTTCCTTCCACGGCTTATCCTGGCCGGAGTATTTGAGGAAGCGCTCGAGGTAGGTCTTAGATCCTTCCTTGCCATACATTTCGTGGTTGCCGATGGTCCATAATTCCTTGCCCGAATCGTGCGGCACCTCGCTGTGCGCGGCCAGGAAATCATCCCACTGCTGCTGCGAGCCATTGTCTACCAGGTCGCCGTTGAGCACCAGCGCCCCGGCCTTGTCCTCCATGCCATTCAACTGGCGGACGGCGTCTTTGTAGTCTTGGGGGTCGCCTTGGACGTCGGAAAGCACGTCCACGGTAGCCTGCGGCGAGCCTTTGAGCTCACCCAGCGGCTTGACGACGCCCACGTTGTCCACCGCCCACCACCAGTCATCATTGCCATTGTTGTAGCTGAAGCTGACCTGCATGGTCTTCGCGCCGACCGGCACGTCCACGCCGATGGACTCGTGCTTGGAGAATACGTCTTTGTCATAGGCTGCGATTTCCTGTGCTTCCCCACCATCGAAGGCGACCTTCACCGTCGCGTTCTGTCCTTCCTTGCCCTGGCGGTAATGCTGATCGAATTCCACATTCACTCGGTCCTGCCCCGCCACCGAGATGGCCGGGCTCTTCAGTCCGGCGGTCATAGAATCGCCCTCGGCCAAACGCTGCTGCTTGTTGTCAATGATGGCGAAGGTGTCATGCGCCTGGGTGAAGTAGTGGCGCATATCGGTTCCGGCCGCCCAGGTCCAATGCCGCATATCGCCAAAGGTCCAGCCCTTCCAGCGGGCCTCGCCCGAGTCCACGCCCTGCACGTCGGTCTTCCACCCCTCCGGCGCGTGGTGGGTAAACCATGCCGGGGTATCCACCCCGTCGAAGCTTTCCTGCCACAGCACCCGCGATTCTGTGCCTTCCCCCGGCTGCACATCGTCTCCCGCCGAGGACCCCTCGGACGAGCCCTGGGAGGACCCCCAGGAAGAGCTCGATGAGGAACTCAGCGAGGAGCCCAACGACGAACCCAAAGAAGAACTAAAGGAGGAACCAGAAAGCGAGGACTGGGCCGCCGCAACGGGCGCGCCCACCATTCCGGTGAGCGCCAGGACAGATGAGAAAGCACAGAGTTTATTTTTCATAATTCAATTTCTATCCGTCCTGGGCAACGACGCGGTTACATATACGTAAACTCTTGGCAAGCACTACATGCCTGCCAAGAGTCCTCACTTTGAGGTCCGCGTGAATTTAGGCGTGGCGGTCGAGCCAGTCCACGACGGTATCGAGAGCCTGATCGGCAGCAGGCTCATTAAAGACCTCATGCTTCTGCCCCTCCCAAGTCACATACTCCACATCCTTGGAGGAAATGGAGTTGTACCAATCCTGGGAGAAGTACGGCGGAACGATGCCGTCCTTGGTGCCGTGCATGATGAGCGTCGGTGCGGTGAAGAGGTCCGCATTGACGGCGTCGTAGTTCGCAATCGCCGCCAACTGCAGGGCAGTTCCAGCGCTGGTCTTCTGCGCAATGAGCGGGCTAGAGGCATACTCGTCCTTCACCGCTTGGTTAGTGGAGATGCCATCCGTAAATGGATTAGACAGCTGAATGTCCTTGCTCCACTCCGGCGATTGTGCGCCAATTTCGGTGCGGTGCGGAATCAGGTTCTGCGCATAGTGCGCATTAAAGCTGGTGAGTTGGGCCAGCGGCAAGCGCTCAAAGATGGTGGGATCCAGCTTCTTCTGGGTCTCCGAAATATCATCCGGGGTGATATTCTTTCCGGCCACGTTCTTGCCAGAGAGGTTCAGCGGCGCGCCGCCGCCGTTGGTGATGATGCCATCCACCTTGCCCGGCTCACGGATGCCATAGGCCTCCACGGTCAGCGAGCCCATCGAGTGGCCCAGCAGGAAGGTCTTTACTCCCTGGTTTTCCTCCTTGGCCATGTCCACCACATGATCAAAATCATCCAGAATGTACTGGAAATTATCGCTGTGCCCCAGAGGAACGCTGCCGCCAGCGGACTTGCCGTGCCCACGGTGGTCTACGCGGTAGACGTTGTAACCTGCATCGAGCAAGCGCTTAGCGACGTAATCGTAACGCCCCGAGTGCTCAGATACACCGTGCGCCAAAACCACCGCACCGCGTGGGTTGGCCACCTTCTGCTTGCGGTAGTAGATCTTGACGCCCTCGCCATGAGCGCTGTCGAAGTAGCCTTCCTCATCGGATACCTGTTTTTCCGAGACAGTTGGGCGCCCCAATACATCTGGTTTCTGGTCTGCCGCGGGCGCAGGCGCCGGAACTTCCTGGGCGATTGCCCCTGCCGTGAGCGTGCCAGATACCGCAACTGGTGCCGCCAGTACTGCTGCCGCTGTCAGGCAAGCGGTTAAATGCTTCTTCATCATCACCGTCTCCTCTTGGTGTTGTAGCTCATAATCATTTCCCAGATGAGATTGAGATAACAGTGATGCTAAATATTCTAAGACGGAGACCACAAATAGTTTTCGACAATGCTACCTACGTTTCCGTAACATAACCGCACGGAAATAGCCCTTTAAAACCCCAAATTTCCGCGAAACTATTCCTCCCCATTTACCCCCTTTTGGTACCCCTAAAACAAAAAGCGGGAAACCCGGACTTACCGAGTTTCCCGCCTAATGTGCGGCTAATTTAGCTCAAGCCTAGTCACCAATCTGGTCGCGACCACGCTTGACGATGTTCTCATCGACCTCGCCCACCAGCTCGTGGTCCTTGTTCGTGTACTCGAACTTGGATAGGACATAGCGCATGGCGTTAATACGGGCACGCTTTTTGTCGTTGGACTTAATGGTGATCCACGGCGACTCTTCCGTATCCGTGTAGCGGAACTGCTCTTCCTTCGCACGGGTGTAGTCATCCCACTTATCTAGCGAAGCCAAGTCCATCGGGGATAGCTTCCACTGGCGCACCGGGTCGATCTGGCGAATGGCGAAGCGGGTGCGCTGCTCCTTACGGGTAACCGAGAACCACAACTTGGTCAGGGAGATACCCGAGCCCAGAATCATATTCTCCAGCATCGGAACCTCGCGGAGGAACTCCGCGTGCTGGCTTTCGGTACAAAAGCCCATCACGCGCTCCACACCGGAGCGGTTGTACCAAGAGCGGTCAAAAAAGACGATTTCGCCACCGGCTGGGAAGTGTTCAATATAGCGCTGGAAATACCACGAGGTGGACTCACGCGGCGACGGCTTCTCCAATGCCACGGTGCGAGCACCACGCGGGTTCAGGTGCTCATTAAAGCGCTTGATGGTGCCACCCTTGCCGGCCGCATCGCGACCCTCAAAGATAATGATGTGGCGCTGGCCAGTTTCCTTGGTCCAGTTCTGCCACTTCAGCAACTCAATCTGCAGCGCGCGCTTAACGGACTCGTACTCATCGCGAGTCATACGTTCATCGTAGGGGTAATTTTCACGCCAAGTCTGAACCGGGGAACCATCAGGCATGATCAGCGAAGGATCATCCTCGTCGGTTCCATCGACGACGTAGCCGTCAGTTTTTGCCAGGTCAATCTCGGGAAGGTCGTCGTCTTTAATATCAGCCATGCATTAAGTGTAACCCGAATGTGGGCATCTAGCGCGCTAAATTTTCGCAGTTACCCCTGCCCCAAATGAACAACAAAACAGCAAGAAGGCCTACCGAAACGGTAGGCCTTCTTGCTTCAGTGAGCGTTAAAGCTCAGAACTGAAGGATGTTCTTATGCGAACATGCCGATCAGCTTGGAAGCACCCTTAGCTACTTCAACCAGCGGGGAGGCAACCTTGAAGAGCTCGTCGAAGACGTACTTAATCGGCTCGAAGATGCCCTCGGAGGAAGCAGCGAACTGGGAAATGAAGTCAGACATTTTGTCTCCTTAAGACTTGTTTAGGAAATGAAATTACTTGGAGGAAAGGAAATCAGCGTAGGAAGAGAGGTTCTCGTTGATGCCCTTGATCGGTGCCATCTCGCCACCCAGGAACAGGTGACCGAAGTCCTGCAGGCCGCCAAGAACCTTTGCCCAGCCTTCCCAGGTGTTAACGAAGTTGTCCAGGTGAGTCTGTACGAGGGAGAGATCCATGTTTGAACTCCTAAAATAGATCCGAAGCTTTTCGCCGCGGAGGGGTTTGCAGTTTGCAGACACCCTCAGTGGGCGTCACAAGTAATATTTTGGCACAAGTTCAATCTAAAGCAAGTCAAGTTTGCATAGGTGTCTTCACATCTAGGCCGATTTGATAAGAAAAGAGCTATATCCTATAGGGGGTATTGGAAATTTCTTACCCAATGGCACAATCCCCTGAACTGCATTTTTTCGTTGACAGATCGTTAATTGGGTTAAATAAAATTTAACCCCGTAACGCTTCGGGGTGTAGCGAACGATAGTTATGCCCGTAAACTAGCCTTCTCAAGCGAGAAAATTTTTCTAATCCAGTCCGTTAAAATTACCCCTATACGGGGTCAGTGGGGCGCATGGTTCGCGTGTTAAGTCCCGTGGCGCTGAATTGTAAGCCTGTATGGCCAATGAATCGGGCATTGTGAGTTGAACATGTGCACCGATTAGAAAACCACAGTGACAAGCAGATTCAGCGATTGGCTCGCGAATTAGTGGTGCGCTCATATCGTATCTGCGCAGCAAAGTGGTGCAGACACGCCGAAGCGCCCCGTCTCATGCGCTCTAAAGCACAGAAGCGGGGCGCTCAAAAGGGGCTAGAAGGCCGCTAGGAGCCTTGCCCGAGCCCGTCTCCTAGACCTATCGGGGATTGTACTTAGAAGCCCATGCCACCCATGGCATCAGCATCCGGCATGCCATTGTTGGCACCAGCCGGCTCAGGCTTGTCGGCGACGACAGCCTCGGTGGTCAGGAACAGAGCTGCAATGGAAGCAGCGTTCTGCAGAGCGGAGCGGGTGACCTTAACCGGGTCATTGATGCCAGCCTCCATGAGGTTGACGTACTCACCGGTAGCAGCGTTCAGGCCCTCGCCTGCCGGCAGGGAGGCAACCTTGTCTGCCACAACGCCCGGCTCCAGGCCCGCGTTGTGTGCAATCTGCTTCAGCGGTGCAGACAGGGCCTCGCGGACGATCTTGACGCCGGTAGCTTCGTCGCCCTTAAGGTCATCCAGGGAATCCAGAACGGAAGCGGCCTGCAGCAGTGCTACGCCGCCGCCGGCAACGATGCCCTCTTCCACGGCAGCCTTTGCGTTGCGAACTGCGTCCTCGATGCGGTGCTTGCGCTCCTTGAGCTCAACCTCGGTAGCGGCACCGACCTTGAGGACAGCAACGCCGCCGGAGAGCTTAGCCAGGCGCTCCTGCAGCTTCTCGCGGTCGTAATCGGAGTCAGAGCTTTCGATCTCGGCACGGATCTGCTTGATGCGGCCGTCGATCTGCTCCTGGGAACCAGCACCCTGAACGATGGTGGTCTCGTCCTTGGTGACGACAACCTTGCGCGCCTGGCCCAGGTACTCGAGCTCGGCGGTCTCGAGGGAGAGGCCGACCTCCTCGGAGATGACCTGGCCGCCGGTGAGGATGGCCATGTCCTGCAGGGTGGCCTTGCGGCGGTCGCCGAAGCCCGGGGCCTTAACCGCAACGGACTTGAAGGTGCCGCGGATCTTGTTCACCACGAGGGTGGACAGGGCCTCGCCCTCAACGTCCTCAGCGATGATGAGCAGCGGCTTGCCGGACTGCATAACCTTCTCCAGCAGCGGAACCAGGTCCTTGATGTTGGAGATCTTGGAGGAGACCAGCAGGATGTACGGATCCTCCAGGACTGCCTCCTGACGCTCCATATCGGTAGCGAAGTAGCCGGAGATGTAGCCCTTATCAAAGCGCATACCCTCAGTTACCTCGAGGTCAACACCGAAGGTATTGGACTCTTCCACGGTGATAACGGAGTCCTTGTTTACGGAGCCGTTGCCCACGGTGTACATAGCCTCGGCGATCTTCTCGCCGATGGCCGGGTCAGCAGCGGAAATGCCAGCGGTGGTAGCGATCTGCTCCTGGGTTTCTACTTCCTTGGCGGAAGACAGCAGGGAGTCCACAACCTTCTTGGTTGCGGTCTCGATGCCGCGCTTGATGCCCATTGGGTTGGAACCTGCGGCTACGTTGCGCAGACCCTCGCGTACGAGAGCCTGTGCCAGCACGGTTGCGGTGGTGGTGCCGTCGCCTGCGACGTCGTCAGTCTTCTTGGCAACTTCCTTGACCAGCTCGGCGCCGATCTTCTCGTAAGCATCCTCGAGCTCGATTTCGCGAGCGATGGAAACACCGTCATTGGTAATGGTCGGGGCGCCCCAGGACTTTTCCAGGACGACGTTGCGGCCCTTGGGGCCGAGGGTGACCTTGACGGCGTCGGCAAGCGTGTTTAGGCCGCGCTCGAGGCCGCGGCGGGCCTCTTCATCAAAAGCGATAATCTTTGCCATTGTGTTTGTGCTCCTTGGTTTATTGAGGACGACACTCACGTCTTTCTCGCTGCGGACGCCCGCGACGGCATGGCTGGTGAGTGTGAACCAACCTCAACCACAACGATGTAGATTTATCTAGCACTCATACTGTGCGAGTGCTAACGACCATTCTGGCACTCTCCCACCGCGACTGCAAGAAAAAATGGCGCCCCCGCGAAGGGACGCCATTATATAAGGAATGGATCAGGAACTAGGAGCTCTTCACCGTGCGCTTGGTCCAGCGGTAGATGAACGTCAGCGCGACAATAAAGAGAATCACGCCGACGATGGTGGCAGCCGTGCCGCCCTCGAAGATTTCCAGCGGGCTATCGCCACCGGCAGCGGCGATGATGCCGGCGTTGACCACGCCGAACAGGGACTCACCCACGATGAGACCGGTGGCCAGGAGGGTACCCATACGCTTGGCAAACTCCGGGTGGGATTGCTTCGCAGCCCACTTGTCATAGAAGGTGCCCAAGATGGCACCGATGGGGATGACGATGGTCAGGGCGGCTGGTAGGTACATGCCCATGCCGGCGGCCAGTGGGGACAGCGAGTACTTATCGGTGAACTTGCGCAGGAGCTCGTCAATGATAATAAGGACAGCGCCAATGGCCATCCCGATAAAGATGAGGTTCCAATCCAACGAGCTATCGAAGATGCCGGAAGCAACGGAGGACATCAGGGCGGCCTGCGGGGCGGCCAAGGCGTCTTCGCCGGCGCCTTCCATACCTTGGAAGCCGAAGCCATTGAGCATGACCTGCAGAATCGGCGGGATAACGAGGGAGCCGAAGACCACGCCGATGATGAGCGCTACCTGCTGCTTCCACGGAGTAGCGCCGACGAGCTGACCGGTCTTGAGGTCCTGCAGGTTGTCGTTAGAAATGGTGGCAATACCAAAGACGATGGCCGCGGTGAAGAGCGTGTAGGCCACCAAAGACAAAGGATCCGCAGTGGTGCCGCGGGTGACGGCCGCAATGAGCAGCGAGGCAGCGAGCACGGCGATAATGCCGATGGAGGAAATTGGCGAGTTAGACGCACCAATCAGGCCGGCCATGTAGCCGCACACGGAGGCGATAATCAGGCCTACCAACAGGGTAAAGAGGACGGAGACGGTAATGAGCACGGCCATGTGGTCGTGAATATCAGTACCGCGCACAAAGTCCCACAACAGCAACGCGATAGGCACCATGAACGCCACGATGGTGGTGGCGACATAGGGGAAGGGAATATCGCGCTCGGTGACGTCCACGGCGGAACCGGACTTGCGCGCACGCGAGGAGGCCAGGGACTGCCGGATGCCCACAGCAATGGGAGCGGCGATCTTCAGCAGGGTCCAAATGGCGGCAATGGCCATGGTGCCCACGCCGATGAAGCGGATGTCATCGGAAAAGGTGGTATCGACGACGTCGGCAAGCGCGGTGGCGCCCGTAATATCGCCGGTGGTGAAAATGGGCAGCAAAATGAAGTAGGAAATCACTACGCCAACCAGCATGGCAATGCCTACCGGCAGGCCCACCAAGTGGCCCACGCCGATAAGCGCGGTGGACAGGCTGGTGCCCAGGGTGGTCGCGCCGGCGCCGAGCTTGAAATAAGCGGTGACCTCGGAGGCGGCGGCCTTCATTGCGGCCAGCAGCGCCATGACGGCCGAGGTAATGCCGCCGGCGACGATGACGCGCAAACCCTTGGCATTTTCTTCGTGGCTGGTGCCGGAAGCACTTTCATCGCCCACCTTGAGGACCTCGGCCGCGGCCACGCCCTCCGGGTAGGGCAGATCGGAGCCGGTGACCAAAGCGCGGCGCAGCGGGATGGAATACATCACGCCCAGCACGCCGCCGATGATGCACACGCCGGCCGTCTGCAGGAAGCCAAAGCCCTGCCAGTACCCCACCATCACCAGGCCCGGGAGGACGAAGATGATGGCGGACAGGGTGCCCGCAGCAGAGGCAATGGTCTGCACAATGTTGTTTTCTTTAATGTTGTGGCCCTTGAACCGGCGCAGCACCGCCATGGAAATCACGGCGGCCGGGATGGAGGTAGCAAAGGTCAAGCCCACCTTCAGGCCTAAGTACACATTGGCAGCGGTGAAGATGAGGGTAATCAGGCCACCGATAATGATGCCGCGCAGAGTCAGCTCGGGCAGGGAGGCCTTGGAACCTGCGGCGGATGATGCGTTCGCCATGCCAGGTCCTTTCTATTCTCGGCTATGAAAGTTTCTCGTTTCACCCTGCGTAGCAAACCGCGGCCTGCCACGTCCGTTTCTGTCTGTTTGGCGCCGGTTCCTTCCCGGAATAGGGTCCGAACGGACAGAATCCGCACAGGGTGGAATGAAAAAATTTTAGTTCACCACCCCAGCGTTTTCCTATTCCGGTTGCTCTATAGCTTGGGGCGGGCGGGTACCGTAGAGAACATGACTGCACTTAATGAAAGCATTCGCAACGATCGCGAGACCATTTTCCGCCAGCTCAGCGAGCTCGTGGCCTTTAACTCCGTCCATGACGAGGAAGGCCTGGAGGACCAGACCAAGGGCGCAAGCCAGTGGGTTAAGTCCGCACTGGAAGAGGCCGGAGTGAGCGTGGAAACCATCACCACGGCCGATGGCTCCACCGCCATCTTGGGTGAGTGCAAGGGCGATGAAGGCGCCAAGACGGTGCTGCTCTACTCCCACTATGACGTGGTGCCGGCCGGCAACCGCGAGGCTTGGGAATCCGATCCGTTCACCCTTACCGAGCGCGAGGCTGCCGATGGCTCCACCCGCTGGTATGGCCGCGGCGCCGCCGATTGCAAGGGCAATGTGGCCATGCACCTGGCCGCCCTGCGCGCGGTGGACAATAACGGCGGCACCAAGGTGAACCTGAAGTACCTCATCGAGGGCTCCGAGGAGCGCGGCGGCGAGGGTTTGTCCCAGCTCATCAAGGACCGCCCGGAGCTTTTTGCTTCCGACGCCATCCTCATCGCCGATGCGGGCAACGCCGCTGTGGGCCAGCCGACCTTGACCACGTCCCTGCGCGGCGGCGCGCAGATTGGCGTGCAGGTCGATACCTTGGCCTCCGCCGTGCACTCCGGCCAGTTTGGCGGCGCGGCACCGGATGCCGCCAAGGCGCTGATGCGCGCCATTGACTCCCTGTCCGATGAGTACGGCCGCACCGTTATCGACGGCGTGGATACCACCGCCGAGTGGTCCGGCCAGGAGTACCCGGCCGAAGCCTTCCGCGCCGATGCGCAGCTGCTGGAGGGCACCAAGATCATGGGCGAAGACGACCCGGCCGGTGCCACCCCAGTGGCCAATATGGTCTGGTCCCGCCCGGCCATTACCGTGACCGGCTTTACCTCCACCCCTGTGTCTGAGGCTGTCAACGCCGTGCCCGCCACTGCTTCCGCCCAGCTCAACTTGCGCGTTCCGGCCGGTGCCGATGCCGCCGCGATTGCCGACGCCGTCTGCGATCACCTGCGTTCCCACACCCCTTGGGGCGCACAGGTCAAGGCCGAGGTGCTGGAATCCAACGCTGGCTTTGCCACCGATCCGGAAAAGCCAGCCGCTGCCCTGCTGGGCGAGTGCCTGTCTGAGGCTTATGGCAAGGAAACGGCCGCACAGGGCATGGGCGGCTCCATTCCGCTGACCACGGAGCTGCAGGAGGCTCACCCCAACGCGGAGATCGCTCTCTACGGCGTGGAGGAGCCAAAGTGCACGATCCACTCCGCCAATGAGTCCGTCGACCCCACCGAGATCGAGAACATCGCCGCCGCGGAAGCACTCTTCTTGCAGCGCTATTCCTAAGGCTTGCGCCCCCCTAGCCCAGCCTGGGCCCTTTCTACCGCCGCGGCACTGCGGCGTACCCTGCTCCTTGGGGAGCGGGGTTTCTTTATGCCGCAAAACAGCAGCATATAATACAGTGCCAAAAATAATTCTTTCCAAGCCGTAGAAAAGCCGGTAAAATGGCAAAACGTTGGCCCCGCGCTCGGCCATGTTGCTTGCACTATGCCACCGCGGCATACTCAGCGGCGTGCGGCTCGTGAATGCTCTCGTCTCTCATTAGTTGTGATGCTCGTGGTATTCGCGGCAGCGGGGCAAGAGAACGTGACACAACCAAAAGGAGCGCAGTAACCAACGTGCTAATACTCCTGGGTACTCTCATCGCCGCCACCCTGGTAGCACCGCTGCTCATCATGCGAATGGGTCGCCCGGCATTTGGAATTTTGGCCTTAGTCCCCGGCGCAGGCTTTGTGTGGACGCTCATGCACTTTCTGCGCGGCACCTTCGCAGACGGTGGCGCAGTTAAGCACACTGTGGAATGGATGCCGTCCGCGAACTTAAGTTTTGACCTCCGCTTAGACGGACTAGGCGCGCTATTTAGCCTCATCATCTTGGGCATGGGCGCGTTGGTATTGGTCTACTGCTGGGGCTATTTCGACGGCACGCGGCGCCGCTTGGCCATGTTCGCGGCGCAAATGGTGGGCTTTGCCACCGCCATGTTTGGTCTAGTGGCCGCGGACAATTTCCTACTTATGTACGTGTTCTGGGAGATTACCTCCCTGCTGTCTTACCTCTTGGTTAGCTACTATGCGGAACGAGCCTCCTCCCGCCGCGCGGCACAGCAGGCACTGATGGTCACCGCTCTGGGCGGGCTAACCATGCTCATGGGCATTATCTTGCTCGGACGGCAAACTGGGGCGTGGACCTTTAGTGATATCTCCGCCTATGAGAACTTTGCACAGACGCCCTATGTCACGGTGGCCATCGTGCTCATCTTGGCGGGCGCACTGACAAAGTCTGCAATTGCACCGGCGCACTTTTGGCTCCCCGGCGCGATGGCGGCACCGACTCCAGTCTCCGCTTATCTCCACTCCGCCGCGATGGTTAAGGCCGGCATCTACCTAATCGGGCGCCTGGCGCCCTCAATGTATGAGGTGGCCACCTGGCACGTGGTGGTTATCTCCCTAGGCGTATTTACCATGCTGCTCGGCGGCTGGATGGCGCTCAAGCAGCGCGATCTGAAGCTGATTTTGGCTTATGGCACCGTCTCCCAGCTAGGGTTTATCACCTCCATCATGGCCGTAGGCTCGCGGGAAGCCATGCAGGCCGGTCTCGCGCTGACCTTTGCACACTCGCTATTTAAGGCGGCGCTTTTTATGGTCGTCGGCGCTATCGATCACTGCTCAGGCACAAGGGATATCACCAAGCTATCCGGATTGGGGCGCAAAGAACCATTCCTCTTCGGCATTGCGATCATTTCCGGGTTCTCCATGGCCGGCGTCCCACCTCTATTTGGCTTCGTGGCCAAAGAAGCCGTGCTGGAAGCCACCATGCACGAGGAGCTCTTGGTCGGCATGCCACGCAATATGATGCTTGTGGCCTATGTCCTCGGTTCTATCCTCACGATGGCCTATACGCTGCGCTTTTTGTGGGGTGCCTTTGCCACCAAGAAGGAGGTCAATGGAACGGAACCGGCAGAGGCCGTCGCCAAGATGCATCCCGTAACTATGGGATTATGGCTCTCTCCTGCCCTGCTCACTGCCCTAACCGTGGCACTTGGTGTGTTCCCCAAGCCCCTATCGGCCGCCTTTGACCAGCATCTCGACTCCACCTTCGCCCCGAAGGAGCATAGCGAACTAGCCCTGTGGCATGGACTTACGGTGGCACTCGGCCTCTCCGCACTCATTATCATGGGCGGTATTATTATGCACTGGCAACGCCAGGTCCTGGTCAAGTGGCAATTCGCCTATCCTGCGCTGGGCAATGCGGATGATGCCTATGATTCGGTCATCGCTCTTTTGCGCCAGCTCTCGCTGCGCACGACGGCAACCACGCAGCGCGGCTCCCTGCAGGTGAACTTGACGGTTATCTTTGCCACATTGATGCTGCTGCCACTGGCTATGATCATCAAGGGCGATCTCACCGATATCCGCATGATTGTGGCGGAAAATCCTTGGCAGATCGTCGCCGCCTTCATCATCATGGTGGCCGCCGTAGCCGCCACGGTCACCGATAATCGTTTATCAGCCGTGATCATCGTCGGGGTGACTGGCTATACCCTCGCCTTCATCTTCGCTCTGCACGGTGCGCCGGACTTGGCGCTGACGCAGCTGCTGACTGAGACCATCGTGATGGTTCTTTTCATGCTGGTTCTGCGCCGCATGCCGGCCTCCACCGAGTGGAAGCAGGACCCCAAGATGGGGCGCCTGCGCGCGTGGCTTTCCGTGGGCACGGGCCTTACCGTCACCGTGGTGGCGATGTTTGCTATTAACGCACGTCAGTCTAAGCCCATCTCCGAGTTCATGCCGGATCTGGCCAAAGAGATTGGACACGGCGCCAATGCTGTCAACGTCTTGCTAGTGGACTTGCGTGCCTGGGATACCTTTGGCGAAATCACGGTGATCATCATCGCCGCACTGGGCGTGGTTTCTCTGATTTATCGCACCCAATCCTTCGGCCGCGAAAGCCGCCGTCCCACCCTGCGGGTTACCGGCCGGCGGTGGCTGGCCGCCGGGGTGGAATCAGAGCAAGCGCTCAACCGCTCGCTGATGATCGATGTCTCCACGCGCGTGCTCTTTCCGTCCATGGTCGCACTGTCCTTCTACTTCTTCTTCGCCGGCCACAATGCCCCTGGCGGCGGCTTTGCCGGCGGCCTCGTCGCAGCGCTAGCGCTCATCTTGCGCTACCTGGCTGGTGGGCGCGCGGAGCTAGAAGAAACCCTGCCTATCGATGCCGGCCGCACCATGGGCACCGGTCTCTTGCTGTCCGCACTGGCCACGGTGACCCCGATGTTCTTTGGGCACCCGCCGCTTACCAGCGGATACACCTCGCCGGAGATTCCGCTCATCGGCAAGGTTTCACTGCCTTCAGCGTTGGTCTTTGACGCAGGTGTCTACCTCATCGTCGTGGGGCTCACGCTCTACATCCTGAATTCCTTGGGCGCCAAACTGGATGAGGAAGAGGATATGCGTAAACAACGCGCCCGCGACCGCGCTCGCTCGCTGGCCCGGCAGCAACGCCAACGCACCGCCAAGCAAAAGGCGCAACGGGCCCAGCGCAAGGAAAAGAAACAAGCCGCTACAGCAAGCACAACCGCCACCACAGGGAAGGAGAAATAAATGGAAGCCAACCTCTTCCTCCTCTTGGCCGCCGGTGTGCTCGTAGCCGCAGGCGTCTACCTACTCCTGGACCGCGCCATGACCAAAATGCTGCTTGGACTGTTGCTTTTGGGCAATGGCGCCAACCTCTTCTTGCTGCAGTCCGGCGGTTCGGCCGGTTCCCCGCCTATCGATGGCCGCGAGTCGGAGCCTTACGGCGCCGAGATTGCGGATCCACTGGCGCAGGCAATGATTCTGACCGCCATCGTCATTTCCATGGCGTTGACGGCTTTCATCCTCACCTTGGCATACCGGCAGTACCGCTACCGTACAGACGATGTCATTGAAGATGACGCGGAAGATACCGCAATTGCCGCCAAGGCCGCACGTCCCGGCAATGCGGCCGCCAGCCCGGACCACGATGCATCCAATGATCCTGCTACGGGCCGCGCCACCAAGCAAGGCGATAACTTCGGCCCTGCATCCTTCGAGGAACCAGTAAAGGGGGCCCGCGATGAGTGAAACCGTCCAGCCGCTTGTCGATGCCCTCTTTCCCTACATCGGATACCTCATTCCGCTGCCGATTATCATCCCCGCAGTGGCCGCGGCCCTCGCATTGATTTTTGGCCGCATTCCCAATGCGCAGCGCCAGATCGTGTTTTTCTCGCTGCTCATTACCGCGGTGGTTAATGCCGTCCTCATCCTCATTGCGGATTTTGAAGGCATCCAAACCCTGCAGATAGGAGGTTGGGATGCCCCGGTGGGCATCACGCTCGTGGCGGATCGCCTATCTGCGGTCATGCTCTTTACTTCCTCCGTAGTGCTGTTTTCTGTCATTTGGTACGCCATTTCCCAGGGCGTGCGCGATGGCACCAAGGACGAGCCGGTGGCCGTATTCCTGCCCACCTACATGCTGCTGACCATGGGCGTTAATATCTCCTTTTTGGCCGGCGATCTCTTCAACCTCTACGTGGGATTCGAGGTCTTCCTCGTGGCGTCCTATGTGCTGTTGACCCTAGGCGCCTCAGCCGGTCGAGTTCGCGCCGGCGTGGGCTACGTGATGGTGTCCATGGCTTCGTCAATGATCTTCTTGCTCGCGCTGGGGTATGTGTATTCCTCCGTAGGCACGATGAACATGGCACAGATCGGCCAGCGCATGCAGGATCTCCCGGAAGGCACCCGCACCGCGATCTTTGCCACGCTGCTCGTTGCCTTTGGCATTAAGGCGGCCGTCGTTCCGCTGGACGCTTGGCTGCCGGACTCGTATCCCACGGCGCCTTCACTAGTCACTGCGGTTTTTGCCGGCCTTCTGACCAAGGTGGGTGTCTACGCCATCATCCGCGCCCGCACTTCCATTTTCACTGCCGGCGGCCTCGATACCGTGCTCATGTGGGTGGCCCTAGCCACGATGCTGGTGGGAATTTTGGGCGCCATCGCACAGTCCGATATTAAGCGCCTTTTGTCCTTTACACTGGTCAGCCACATTGGCTACATGATCTTCGGCGTTTCGCTCGGTACCGCGCAAGGGCTTTCCGGCGCCATCTTCTACGCCGTGCACCACATTTTGGTGCAAACCGCGCTATTTTTGGTGGTCGGACTGGTCGAGCGCCAGGCCGGAACGTCTTCGCTGCGCCGTTTAGGCTCGCTAATGTATTCTGCCCCGCTCATCGGAATCTTGTATTTCATCCCTGCCATTAACCTGGGCGGCATCCCGCCGTTCTCCGGTTTCCTGGGCAAGGTCATCCTGCTGCAAGCCGGTGCGAATGAAGGCTCCTGGATGGCATGGGTGCTCATCGTCGGTGCGGTGGTTACCTCGCTGCTCACCCTCTACGTCATGATGTTGGTGTGGGCCAAGGGCTTTCAACGCGACCGCGCCGATGCCCCAGAGGGCAACGTGGCGCTCGCCCGCCCGGCCCCGCTTTCCGATATCACCGATGAGGTGGAATTTTCTTCTCGCCAGGATGTAGGCAGGGTGCCCTTTGGCATGATCGCCTCTACGACCCTGCTGGTGGCAGCGTCTACCTCGATTACCTTCTTGGCCGGACCGATTTCCGGTATCACCTCACGCGCGGCCGAATCCGCGCAGGATACGTCCATTTACCAGTACGCGGTACTGGGCGACCGCGCGGATGACCCCACCCGCCACCTCAACCAGAAGGAGCGCTACACCGGCGGCGCTGATTCCT
Source organism: Corynebacterium sp. S5S1 (assembly GCF_001913985.1). Classification (NCBI taxonomy): domain Bacteria; kingdom Bacillati; phylum Actinomycetota; class Actinomycetes; order Mycobacteriales; family Corynebacteriaceae; genus Corynebacterium; species Corynebacterium sp. S5S1. Next base: position 188,657 of record NZ_MKXT01000005.1, on the reverse strand, counting down.
ATAAGAATCGCCGCAACCCTTCCCCGGAGGTGGAGCCGCCGGATTCAGCGGGTTTGGATGCCCGCACCGACCCGGAAGCCGGTGGGCGCGATGCGCATTCCACCGACGTAAAGTCCCCGGATGCCGCCAAGAGGAAGGATATTAGCGATGACTAACACGCGCTTTTCCGGCCTGCGCCACCGCTTCCGCCCGTGGTTCATCGTCTGGCTGGTAGTCATGTGGTGCATGCTCATGGGCGAGGTCACCGTGGGCAACCTCGTGGCCGGGCTGATCATCGGCGTCGTCATTGTCTTTGCCCTGCCGCTGCCGGCCATGCCTATCGCCGGCATTGACGTCTCTTGGGGCAAGCTCATTGCCTTCATGATCCGCTGGTTCTGGGAGTTGTTCTACGCCTCGCTCAAGGTGGGATGGTTGGCCGTGCGCCCGCAGCCGGTGCCCATGACCGCCATCTTGGAGCTGCCCATGCGCTTGGATAATGAGTTCGTACTCTCCCTGGCCGTAACACTGTATAACCTGCAACCAGGCGGCACGGTGACCGATATTGACATTGCAAACCGCATGATTACCGTCCATATCTTGGATGCCCACGATGAGGAACAAATCCAGCGCGAAATCAATGCTGTGGCCCGTTTGGAGGCCTCATTCATCGAAATCTTTGAAAGGAGCCACCCCTAATGGATCCCCAGATCTATAACGCAATTTTGCTGGTGGCCGCCGCGCTGCTGGTGGTCTCCTTCCTCATCACCCTCTGGCGCATTGTCACCGGCCCCAATTCGCTGGACCGCTTGGTGGGCATGGATGGCTTTACCGCGATGTTCCAGTGCGCGCTGGCTACCTATATGTGCTGGTCGCTTAACACGACCGTGGTCTCAGCCATGCTGGTCATTGCGCTGCTGGGATTCATCTCCACCGTATCCGTCACCAGGTTTAGGAAGAGGGATAGCCAATGAGCTGGTCCTTTATTGCAGATGTACTCTCGCTCATCCTCATTATTGGCGGCAGCGTCCTTACCTTGGCCGCGGCCATCGGCGTCGCCCGGTTCAAGGACACGATGTCGCGCGTACACGCGGTGAGCAAGCCACAGACCACCGGTCTCATCCTCACCATTCTGGGCGCGTTTATCCGCATCACGGGCGCGGAATCCTTCAGCGTAGCCGAGCGCGGGGATTTAGGAATACTCGTTTTGCTGGTACTGTTTGCCATGTTCACTAGCCCGGTAACCGCGCAGCGCACCTCGCGTATCGCACGCCGTGAGGGTCTGTACGGCACCGAGGAAACCATGTCCCGCAACGACCGACCCGCCGCGAAGTCGCTGCGCCGCAAGTAGGAGACGCTTTTCACCGTGAAAAAGCTTTATGGGCTTCCCACTATGGTGACTGTGCTCGCCGCTCTTATCGGCGTCATCGTTTACCGCTTCAGTATCTTCGACGGCAATAGCGCCTTTGTGTGGCGCGTTCCCCTGGATCTGAAGATTTATTGGCTCGCCGGCGGCGAGGTGGCCCAAGGCGCGGATCTCTACGATAACGCCTATATCGGCGACCTGCCTTTTACCTATCCGCCCTTTTCCGGCACTCTTTTCACGTGGCTTTCCAGGCTTGCCGACGCCCCCTTAATCCTCCTCTGGCAGGGCGGCACCGCCCTCGCCTTGTTCACGGTTATTATGCTGGTCCTGCGCGAGCGCGGCCTCAAGCTCTCCCCGGCAATGTGGCTGCTGGGCCTTTTGCTGCTGGGCTGCACCCCGGCGAATGAGCCGGTGCACGGCACCTTATTCTTTGGCCAGATCAACATCTTTTTGATGCTGCTGGTGGCCTTGGACATCCTCCCACGCAAGCGCGCTTTGCCGGGCATCGGAATTGGTTTGGCCGCCGGTATGAAGCTCACCCCGGCCTATATGGGTCTGGTCTTGCTCTTCCAGAAGCGCTGGTGGCAAGCGATCATCGCCATCCTTACCTTCGCGGTGACCGTTGCCATTGGTTTCGTGACCATTCCGGATGCCGCCGATTTCTGGACCGACGCTATCTTTAAGTCCTCCCGCGTGGGCGAGCACACCAACCCAGGTGCGCAGTCCATTCGCTCGGTGATGGTCCGCGCATGGGGCATCGATGGCGGCTGGATCTGGCTCGCCGCCGTGGTCGTGGTCTTCATTTTGACCTGCCTGGCGCTGCGCACCGCGATGAAGCACCGCAATAATTCCGCCGCACTTGCGCTTGCCGGCATCAGCTCCTGCTTGGTCTCCCCCTTCTCTTGGTATCACCACTGGGTGTGGACGGTGCCGCTGGCCGTCGTCGTGCTGGTTGCCGTCAACCAGGGCCTGGGCAAGCGCCTGCCCGGCATCCTCGGCGCACAGGTCGCTGGCTTCGTATCGGTGCTGGCGATGTGTGCGGTAACCATGCCGTTTATCTCCGCCCCCGTGTGGCTATCTGCTGCTAGCCGCTCGCTCAACCACTGGGATCTGCAGCCGTGGGGAATGTTGGCTTTTACCGGCGCCGGCGTCCTCTTTATCGCCTTCTACGCGGTGTGGGGTTTTATCCCTGGCACCCAGCCGGAAGAGGAAGCGCCCGCCCCAGGCCGCCACCACTTACCTGCGCAGCCCGCTGGCGCAAAGCCCGCTGGTGCGCAACCTGCTTCCGCGGAGGCCGGGGCGCTCCCGGCGCGCTCGTTTAATACGGCAGCTACGAGCCGGAGGGGCCAGGGTCATCCACGGGCAGCGCAACCCGTCAGCGATGAAACGGCAGAAATGCCCGCGGTAGGGCCGGAAACGCGCGCCTTCCCGGCGGCTCAGGACATCACCGATATCCCCGATACCCCGGCCTACGGTCGCCACTCGCGCTCCGAGGACTAGCCCCGGGCCAACCTTCCTGTCGCTTTAGAGCGGGCGGAAGGTATGCAACTCGCGGCAGGTCTCCTCGACCACCTCGCGCCAGCTGCCGGTCTCTTTGAAGAGACGGCGCTGCCGCTCATAGCCGGCACCGCCTTCGATAATTTCGTGGATGAGTTTTAGCTCGTTGACGCATCCCAGCTCGCGCGCAATGGGGCTAAGCTCATCCACCATCTCCACTAGCTCGTCCTTAACCCAAGCCTCATCGGTCTCACGGGAGGTAATCACCAGCGCATCCATGCCATAGCGGGCACCGCGCCACTTATTTTCTGCCACGTGCCAGGGCTGCAGGGTGGGAAGGGGTTCCGCGGCGTCGATAAGCCGGTCATAGTACACCACCAAGCAATGGGTCAACGCCACGATGGCGGAGAGCTCGCGCAGGTTGGACGTCGCATCAGAGACGCGCACCTCCACCGTGCCCCACTTGGCGGCCGGTCGAATATCAAAGTGCATGGAACCGGTGTGGTTAATAACGCCGGAAATCGCTTGGTCGCGCATATAGGCCTGCCACTCGGCCCAATCGCGGAATTGATACGGCATGCCTGCGGTGGGCAGCTGCTGGTACAGCATGGTGCGGTTGGAGGCATAGCCGGTATCTAGGCCCTCCCACCCAGGCGAGCACGCAGAAATGGCCAGCAGGTGGGGGTACTTAGTCATCAATGCATTGATGATGGGCCATACGCGGTCCTCATGGCTAATGCCCACGTGCACATGCGTGCCCCATAGCAGCATCTGCTTGCCCCAGTACTGGGTGCGCGCGATAATTTCCTGATAGCTGGGCTTATCCGAAAGTGGGTTCTCGCGGAAATCCGTAAACGGGTGGCCGCCAGAGGCCCAGACATCTACACCCAGCTTATCGGCGGCTTCTTCCACCGCGTTCAGGGAATTTTGCAGGTCAGCGATTACTTCCGGAACGGTGTGGCAAATGCCTGTAACTAGCTCCACCGTATTTTGGAGAAATTCCTTTTCCAGATGGATATCGGGATAGGTCGCATTGGCCAGATCGATAAGTTCCGCACCGCGCGGGACAAGGTCGCGCGTTTCGCGGTCCACGAGCGCTACCTCCCATTCCACGCCTAGCGTTGGTTCGGGAGAGCGGGCGAATTGTTCTGCCGGGATCTTCACCCATTCAGCTTAACGGCTGACAGGTATTAAGACGTGAATTTTATTTAACCTACTTTTACCGGCGGCCTTGCAGGTGCGGAAAAGTTCAGATCACAAAAGTCCAAGGCATTCGGCCGAAGATCTATGGTGCTTGCTCTTCGGCCGGATGGCCTTGGACTTTAAGTCAGGTGCGCGGATTGCTTAGGCCTGCGGAACCGCCAGGGCGACGACGACGGCGCCGTCATCGGTTGCTTCCTTAGGCAAATCGCGGTTCATCGGGGCGACATCGGCCTGGTAGCGGGCGGCTACCTCCTTGGCCAGCGCCTCAGCAGAGGCGTCGCCCTCGGGGAAGAAGACGGTGGTCTTCGGGACGGTAAGGACGTCGCCAGGCAGGTTGCCTACGTAGCCAACCTTGAAGCCGCCGCCCTTGAGGGAATCGGCTTCCTTCTTGGCCTTGTCTACCTCGCCGGAGTTATTAAGCACGCTGACCTTAATGTCATTGCGGTCGCGCGCGGCGGAGTGGGCGTTGTCCTCGCCTGCGGCTTCATTCTCAGCTGCGGCACGCTCGTCAGCGTCACCGGAAGCGGTTGCATCACGCGGCTTATCGCCCTCCCCTGCTGGGGCGGGGGCAGGAGCGCCGGGTCGATCGGATGCCTCTGGGGCACCCGGAGCGCGGGAGCCTGCGGCGTCGGGGCCAGCAGAGCCTTCGGGCGCGGCACCGATGGTGGAACCGGTGGAGTTTTCTTGCTTGCTCTCGGAGGCCACGGTGGAGTCATCGTCACCCGAGGTCATGGAGTACAAAGCCCAAAGGCCGAGCATGACGGCCACCGCGATGAGGACCATCGCCAGGCCGCGCAGCGGGAGGCCACCCTTTTTAGCATGCGCACCGCCACCAGCGGGGCGCTGCTTAGCAGCACTGGAAGCGGAGGCGCCGGCAGCAGAGCCGGCGCGGGTTTCGTCGGATACCTTGTCGGTCGAATTTTCCGGATTCACATTAGTCACATACGCAACACTAGTACTCAGAATTAACTATCCGGGGTATTTCCCCGCGCGGCGCGCCGCGTGTCTTCTCGCTCCTCTCGCAGGCGACGCAGCCGTGCAACCAGGAGGGGATGGGATTGGGCGGCCGCGGGGGCGTCGAGAAGCAGGTTAAGGCGCTGGTGGTAGCGCACCGGGGAGATATCCAGCTGCGCACGAATAGCCTCTTCTTTGCGGCCGATGCTGCGCGGCGCGGTTTCCTCGAAGTCCAAAATGGCGGCGTCTAGGTCAGACAAGGGGTTCATGCCTAAACTGTAAGGCATGACTATTCGCCCCATCGTTATCCACGGCGAGACCGTGCTTCACGAACCCACCCAACCGGTGGAAGAATCCGAGATTTCCACCCCGGAAATGCAGCAGCTCATCGCGGACATGTATGAAACCATGGATGCCGCCAATGGCGTAGGCTTGGCCGCTAACCAGGTAGGAATTGGCAAGCGCCTCTTTGTCTACCACTGCCCCGATACGGATGGCCCCAATGGCACCGAGCTGCCGTCCGAAAAGGCAGGCATGCGCAAGGGCTGCGTTATTAACCCCGTGCTGGAGACCTCCGAGATTCCAGAGACCATGCCTGCCGATGACGGCTCCGATGACGAAGGCTGCCTCTCCGTTCCTGGCGAGGGCTTTCCCACCGGCCGCGCCGACTGGGCGCGCGTGACCGGCAAGGACGAAAACGGCAACAACATCTCCGTCGAAGGCTATGGTTTCTTCGCCCGCTGCCTGCAGCACGAGACCGGCCACCTCGATGGCTTCCTCTACACCGATACCCTCATTGGCCGCTATAAGCGCCAAGCCAAAAAGGCCATCAAGCGCCACGGTTGGACCGAGCCGGGGTACTCCTGGGTACCGGGCGAGGACGCCGATCCCTTCGGCCACGACGACTAATGTCACGTATTTTCCGCTCCGATGCCGTCCAGGTGGGCGAGCGCGTGGTGGCCCGGCGCGATTTCGGCGATGTACATAGCGATGTCATCGGGCATGTGCTCAGCCTCAATCCGCTGGTCATTCGCCCACAAGAGGTCGGCGGTTACCCTTCCGACCTAGATGCGGTGGAGATTCCGCCGGAGCAGCTGAAGATCATCAAACGGCTCTCCCCGCGCATGGTCCGCAACTCCGATATCCGCGCCGTGGAGGTTGCCGCGGCCGCGGCTTCCCCCGGCACAGACCACGCCTGGACCAGCGACGGTTCCTGGCTGTTGCGCGCGAGCGACGGGGTTTCCGGCCGCTCCAACTCGGCCGTTCCCCTGGGCCCTTCCGCGGGCTTCACTCCGGTGCCACTGGAGGAGATTAAGGCCTTCTACGCCCGCCACAACCTCCCGGTGCGCCTGGTGGTTCCAGAGCGCATTGGCAAGCCGGCCGAACGCCTGCTCGCCGATCCCGCCTGGGAGACCGAGCCGGAGGTCCTCGCCATGGTCCTGCGGGATCTGCCCACGCTTGCCGACGCCCCCTCTACCTCCCCCACCTTCCACATCGCCGCCCAGCCCGATGACGAGTGGCTGGCGATGTATCAATCGCGCACCGATGCCCTTCCTGCCGAGGCGGTGCAGAGCCTTGGCTCTCACGTCGAGGGAACGCTCGGCTTCGGCCGCCTAGTCCTCGATGGCGAGACCGTCGCCATTGCCCGCGGCATCCTGAGCGAATCTGGCGATGGCACCACGTGGCTGGGGCTTTCTTCCATCGAAGTGGCCAAGGACTTCCGGCGTCGCGGATACGGCACGCTCATGCTCCAGCACCTGCTGCACTGGGGGCGCAATAACGGCGCCGAGCACGCCTACCTCACCGTGCCGGCTTCCAATACCGCAGGAGTGCGGCTGGCTGAGAAGCTCGGCTTCATCGAGCAACACCGCCGCATCTACGCCTGCCTGCGCAACTAAGCTCCGCGCTGCAGACTTCCGGTCTGAGCGGTGAGCCTTATGGGACTGCCCGCTGACCTCGCTGCAGCGGGCAGGTACTGTATGTGGCATGCGCATCGCCACGTGGAATATTAACTCCGTCCGCACCCGCATACAGCGGGCGCTGGACCTTATCTCCAAGCACGACATCGATGTTTTGTGCCTGCAGGAAACTAAGGTGAAAGACGATAAGTTTCCACGCGAGGCCTTCGAGGACGCGGGCCTACACGTCACGTGCCACGGGCTCAACCAGTGGAACGGCGTGGCCATCGTGTCCAAGGAAGAGCCGGAGGAGGTCTTGGTCGGCTTTCCGGGCCAGCCCGGCTTTGCCAAAGATCCGGAAAAACCACAAGACCGTGAGGCCCGAGCGCTAGGGGCCCGCATCCGTGGCGTAGAAATTTGGTCCCTCTACGTGCCCAACGGCCGCGAGATCACGGACCGCCACTATGACTACAAGCTGGACTTTCTCTATCACCTGGCACACTATGCGGAAAATAATGCGCAGTCTAAGCTTCTTTTGACCGGTGATTTCAATATTGCTCCGCGCGATGAAGACGTATGGGACATCGAAGCCTTCCGCGGGAAGACGCATGTCACCGAGCCAGAACGCGCCGCATTCCAGATGCTGGAAGAGGCCGGGCTCGAAGAAGTTACCCGCCGGTTCACAGAGGATCAGCGCTATACCTACTTCGATTACAAGGGTATGCGCTTCCAAAAGAACGAAGGCATGCGCATCGATTTCCAGTTGGCTTCAGCCCCACTTGCTCAACACGTAACCGGCGCACAGGTAGACTTGCTTGAGCGTGCCGGCGATAAAACTTCCGATCACTGCCCGCTTCTCGCAGATTACGATCTGCCCGATTTCGATTCCGTGAAATAGATGTCTTGGTCGCTTGATCTCAGTTTTTGGCAGCTCGTATTCCTGATCCTGGATTACGGGATCAAGATCGTTGCCGTCGGCTTCGTGCCCGAGGGCCGCCGGCCTTCCAGTTCCACCGCGTGGCTGCTGGCAATTCTGGTACTGCCGTTTATCGGCCTGCCGCTGTTTTTGCTCATGGGCTCGCCGTATATCAACCGGCGCCGCCACCGCATCCAGCAAGAAGCCAATGAGCAGATTGAAAACGTCACGGCCCGCACCCCGGATCACCCACAAGGGATCCTTTCGCCCGAAATTGAATCGGTCATCAGACTCAACCGCGAGCTAACCGGATTCCCGGCGTTGGTGGGCCACAACCTTGGCCTGCACGCGGATTATGACGAATCCATTCGCGCCATCGCAGCCGCCATTGACCGCGCCGAGAAGTACGTGTCCATCGAGATCTACATCCAGTCCTGGGATGAGGTCACGGACGTATTCTTCGAGTCGCTGCGCAGGGCTACCGCCCGCGGCGTAAAGGTGCGCTTGCTCTTGGATCAGATCGGCAGTTTTAAGTACAAGGGCTATTTCAAGCTGGGCAAGCAGCTAACAGAGATAGGCGTGGACTGGCATCTCATGCTGCCTATTCAGATACACAAGGGCCGTTTCCGGCGTCCGGACCTGCGCAACCACCGCAAGCTGGTGATCATCGATGGCAAGGTGGGATTTATCGGCTCGCTGAACATGATTAAGCGCCAGTACAAAACCAAGGACCGCTACTGGATTGACTACATGGTGGAGCTCTCCGGGCCAATTGTAACTTCTATGTCTGCAGTCTTCGCCGTAGATTGGTACCTGGAGGCAGGCGAGAATCTTCCGCTAGATGAGCTGCCCTACGACGACGCCCAGACTGCCGACGCCAACCACCTCCAAATAATCCCCTCCGGGCCGGGTTATACCACTGAGCCAAACCTGCGCATGTTCAACTCCTTGGTGCACCACGCCAAGGACCGGCTAGTTTTGTGCTCGCCCTACTTCGTCCCGGATGAATCCCTGCTGGAGGCGGTGACCACCGCGTGCTACCGCGGGGTGGATGTGGAGCTTTATGTATCGGCAAAAGCGGACCAGTTTATGGTCAACCACGCCCAGTCCTCCTACTACCAGGCCCTACTAGAGGCGGGCGTACACATCTACCAATTCCCCTACCCCTTTGTGCTGCACTCCAAGTTCATCATTACCGACCCGGACGATCCCGGCCGCGACCCGTTGTGCATGTTCGGCTCCTCCAATATGGACCCGCGCTCGTTCGGCCTGAACTATGAATCCACCATGTTGGTGGCCAAGGGCGACCTCATTGACCAATTCAACCAGCTCGTAGCCAATTACCGCACGGTGTGCCACGAGCTAACTTTGGAGGAGTGGAATGAGCGCGGCTTTATCCGCCGCTACGTGGATAATGTCATGCGCCTTACCTCCGCGCTGCAGTAGAGCAAACACGAACCATCACGACTGCAGCGAAGACAGCCTGGCAACAAGAAACCGCCCCGGCGGGCAGCGAATGAACTGCCGGCCGGAGCGGTGAAGCGTTATATGGGTGGGTGTTTAGGCGTCGCGCTTTTGCAGCAAGAGGACACCGAGGACCCACAGGATAACGGCCCAGGCAATAAATACCAGGCAGAATCCCCAGTTTTCCTTCCACGGAGCATCAACCGGTTCCATTTCCAGCAGCCACGACTGGAAAGACTTAAACGGCATGTAGTTGACCAGCTTGCTGCCGACCTTGGGGATGGTGGCCACGAGATTGTCCACGCCGAGGAAGAGGATGAGGCCGATAGCCACAGCACCAGCCGTCGAGCGCAGCAGCAGGCCTAGGCCTTGCGAGAAGAGGACGAGCAGCGCGGCAGCCAGCGGGTACTTCCACAGCTGCTTTTGGCCCATTTCATCGTCCCAAGGGTGGAATTCCGCGGCTACCTCATCGTGGGCAAAAAGCTCGGTCAGTAGGTAGGCGCCCGCCACGGCGATAAAGGTCAGCGCGGCCGCAATAACCGCGTACATGAGCAGCTTGACCAAGGCCACCGACCAGCGGCGCGGGGTAGCCATAAACGTGATGGTCTGCGTGCCATAGCGGTACTCGGTGGTCACGATCATGATGGCTTGGATCATGAGCACGGGCAGGCCGAGGAACAATAGGAAGGACACCGCGCCATCCGAGGTGATAATCCCCATCCCCATCGCTGCCTCTTCAGGGGTTTCTGCCGGCTTAGTCAAACGAGCATTGAGGATGGCCCAACCCCAGGCAAAGAAGAGGAAGATGAAGGTGGTCCACCAGAAGGAGCGGGTGGTGTGCAGCTTAGTCCATTCGGACTTCAAGGTATTCAGCATGGCGAATTAAACCTCCTGCTGGGTGGGTCGAGCGAACGGAGTGGCGGCGCCAGCGGTTCCGGGGGTAGGCGCGCCGGTGGAGCCGTGGTACTGGACGGCGTCGCCAGTAAGCTCCATAAAGGCATCCTCCAAGGAGGCGCGCTTGAGGCTGAGCTCATTAAGCGGCACCCCGGTGGAGTAGGCCAGCTGGCCCACGAAGTCCGTGGTCTGGTTGGAAATCACCAGGCGGGGGCGGCCTTCCTCGTCGGTGGACTCGGTAAAGGCGATTCCCTCTGCGCGCAGTGCGGAGCTAAAGGCATCGAGATGGTCGGAGCGAACCAGCACGGAGGACTGCGAGTGGTCCTTCACAAAGTCATAGGTGGGCTGGTCAGCCACTAGGCGGCCCTTACCAATGACCACCAGGTGATCGGCGGTCTGAGACATCTCCGAGAGCAGGTGGGAGGAAATCAAAATGGTGCGGCCTTCATCGGCTAGGGCGCGCACGAGCTGGCGGACCCAGCGAATGCCCTCCGGGTCGAGGCCGTTGACCGGCTCATCCAAGATGAGGATGCCGGGGTCACCGAGCAGCGCGCCGGCCAGGCCCAGGCGCTGGCCCATGCCGAGGGAGAAGCCGCCGACCTTCTTACCGGCGACGTCGGAAAGCCCTACCAGCCCCAAGACCTCGTCAACGCGGGAAGTAGAAATGCCGTTGGACTGCGCGATCCATTTCAGGTGGTTGGCGGCGCTGCGGTTGCGGTGCACCGCTTTGGCATCAAGCAAGGCTCCTACCTCACGCAGGGGATCCTTCAGCTCGTGGTAGCGCTTGCCGTTGATGCGCGCCCTGCCGGCCGTCGGCGTATCCAAGCCCAGGATCATGCGCATGGTGGTGGATTTGCCCGCGCCATTGGGACCCAGGAACCCGGTGACCATGCCGGGTTTTACCTGAAAGGTGAGATCATCAACGGCGCGGACAGACTTATATTGTTTAGTCAGTCCTTCTACTTCGATCATGGCACTAGCGTGCCATAAATCCGGCAACTTTACCTGTTCAATGCCTCCACGCTCTCCCGCAGGGTGGGAAAAGCGTGACGGAAGGCGGCCAGAAGGGGGAGGCTTTCTACCTCCTCAAAAGGCACCCAGCGCAGCTCATAGGACTCTTCATTAGCTGTAGTAGGAAGCGGTGCGCCGGTGCGCGTGCGTGCTAGGACGGTGGTGTAGGTCCACTCCCCCGGCAGATCCCCCGCCGCGGGATAGGGCCCGGCCGTTACTCGCGCGTCGAGCACCTCTACGTCCTGGGGTGCAATCGCGCATTCTTCATGGGTTTCACGCAGAGCAGCCTGGGTGGGCGTCTCCGTAAAATCGCGGGCGCCACCCGGAATCCCCCAGGTATCGCCGTGATTGGTCCACGCGGCGCGGTGCTGGAGGAGCACCTTCCGCCCGGCGACAAGGAAGAGGCCGGCGGCACCAAATTTTCCCCAGACGCGAATGCCGCCGGGGCCTGCCGCCCAGCCGTCTCCACTGTGAGGGTTATGCATGCTGCCTATCCTAGCCACACACGCGGGTATATGGTGGCGCCCAGCACACTGCGGGCGCTATTCTATGTGAATGACCGAGCAGGCAGTCCGGGCAGAAAGCGTGCACGACGAGCACGCTCACCCGAGCGATCACTGGCTCGATGAGGTTACCGCGCCCACCGGCCCGGCCTTCAGCGGGCTCAGCAGCCGCGCCATGGAATGGTTCTCGGGCCCGGCGCGCCTGCTGCGCCGCTTCTACTACTTCGCCTCCACCACCCCAGGCAAGCTTTTTACGGTCACGCTCATTCTCACCGTAGCCCTGGGCGCCGCCGGCTTATCGATGTCCCAATCTTCCGCCGCCCGCCATTCCGACTTGGACGAGCTGCTGACCACCACCGAGCCGATGTCAAACGCGGCGCACCACCTTTATAGTTCGCTCTCGGTGGCCGATACCGTGGCAACCACCGGCTTCGTGCAGGCCGGTGTGGAATCAGAGCACAACCGCGATAGATATAACGAAGCCATTGATGCCGCTTCGGTGGCAGCCACCGAATCCGTGCTGGGTACCACGCAAGAAGACGGCCGTGTGCGCGAGCTGGTGACCTTTATCCAACGCGAGCTCCCCGTCTATACCGCAATGGTGGAAAAGGCCCGCGCCAACCACCGGGCGGGCAATGCGGTGGCCAATTCCTATATGTCCAATGCCTCGGCGCTGATGCGCGAGCGTATCCTCCCGGCTGCCTCCGAGCTGTTCCAGATGACCACCGCCAAGGTAAACCAGCAACAGCAAAAGCTCACCTCCCCGCAGTGGGTGCCGCTCTCCGGCCTCTTGGCGGCGCTCTTCTTCCTCGCCGTGGCCCAATGGTGGCTGTGGCGCCAGACCCGCCGGCGTTTTAACCGCGGCTTCTTAACTGCCAGCGTGCTGCTTTTCTTGGCCATCTCCTGGGTGGCACTATCCAACCTCGCCACCTGGTCCACCGGCCACCAGGGCTTTGAGACGGCCTCGCGCCCGTGGGATTCGCTCACGGCCTCGCGGATTGAGGCGCAGCAGGCGCGTACCTCTGAGACCCTGGCGCTGGTGCTGCGCTCCTCCGAGGAGGATTCGATGGTGCGCTTTTCCAGCTCTATCAACTCCATTGAAAGGGCCCTCGAGGATTATGAGGAAGCGCTCAATGATGAGGACGTGGAGGTCACCGACCCAGAACTCATTCACAGCGCCCGGGCGGCCGCCGAGCAGTGGCGCGGTACCCACGACAAACTCATGGGTGCGCTCAAGGACGGCGACTATGATGAGGCCATCTACCAGGCCACGGCCACCGAGCCCAGGAATGGCGAGATGACCGCGGCGCGTTCCTTTGATGAGCTCGACGCGGAGCTTTCGGATCTCATCGGTCAGGCGCGCATCGCCATGCGCAGCTACTTGGAGCGCGGCCTGACCGCCATGACTGCGGTGTCCTCGGCCGTGTTCCTGCTGACCTTGTGCGCCATTATTGCCGTGTGGTTGGGCATCCGTCCTCGACTGCAGGAGTACCTCTAATGCGCCGCACACGCCTTGCCCTCGCTACCCTTGCCTGCATCTGCACCGCGCTGCCGCTAGCCTCGTGCGATGTTCGCTCCACCCCGCCGCTGGAGGCGCCCGCCGAGCACGCCCTCGATTCAAAGCCGGGCCCGCCGCTGCCGGAAGGAGCAGAAATTGAAAAGGCGGGATCTACCCCAGCTCACCGTGCCTCTGATGAGGAAATCAGGGGCAGCTACCGCCCGGATGATAGGAAGGCGAAGGAGCGGGTGCCGGACATCGTCAAGCGCGGCCGTCTCATCGTGGGCGTGGACCGTTCCAATAACTTGCTGAGCTACCGCGATGCCGCCACCGGTGACGTGCGCGGCTTCGAGGTGGAGATTGCCCGCGAGATTGCCCGCGATATCTTTGGTGATCCCAACAAGGTGGACTTCCGCTTCGTGGAATCCTCCGACCGCGTCGATACCCTCAATACTGGCGCGGTGGACATGATTGTGCGCACCATGACCATTAGCCCGGAACGCGAGCGCGACGTGGCCTTTTCCATTCCCTATATGAGCACCCAAACCCGCATGCTGGTGCTCACCAATTCCGGCATGAAGTCCGTGGAGGACGCCGCCGGTAAGACCCTATGCGGTGTGGGCGCGTCCACCGCGCTGGAAACTATCCGCGAGCACGCCCCCAAGTCCGATATCTTGGTTACCCGTTCCTGGGGCGATTGCCTGATGGCCCTACAACTCAACCAGGCCGATGGCATCGTCGTCGATGATGCCTTGCTCTCCGGCATGGCCGCCCAAGACTCCTATACCTCCATCGTGGGCGAGCCGCTAGAGACCGAGAACTACGGCGTGGCCGTGCGCCGCCCCAGCAAGCAGCAGGACACCCGCCCGCTGCTGCGCCAAATAAATTCCACGCTCGAACGCATCCGCCGCGACGGCACTTGGTCTTCCATTTTTGAGGAGTGGCTCGGCGCCTACCTGGAAGAGCCCACCCTGCCGGCCGGCAAGTACATCGAGGAGGACGCTAAGCCATGAGCCATAACCCGAATTTCAGCGATGACGAGCTCGAGTACATCGAGCCGGAGAACCTCGATACCCAGCGCGCCTTCCGCCAGCCCACCAATGCCGCCAATTCCGCGCAGGAGCCGGATGCGCTGGACGATGCCCCCTTGGATGATGGCCCCACCACCGCCGCCGTGGCTTTCGACCCCTTTGCGGACGAAGACGAAGAGGGCACTGCGGCCGTGACCTTCGACCCCTTCGCCGCCGAGGATGAGCCCGGCGATGATGCCGGCACTTCCGCGGTTGCCTTCGATCCCTTCGCGGACGAAGACGAGGACGGCGATGGTTCCATCGACCCAGACCACATCTCCAGCCTTCTGGCGGATCTGGATAATATCCGCGCCCAACGCGAACAGCAGCGCGTCCAAAAATCCCAAGAGGACTCCTCGCAGCGCTCGCGCCGCCGCGCGCTCGATACCTTCCGCGAACGCCGCGGCACCCACCGCGCCGAGCGCCGCGTGGCCGATGGCATGGTGCGCCTGCCGTTTATCACCCCGGCCGAGCCGACCGATGCGCTCATTGATCCCACCGAGGAATCTTCAGGCAAGAAGATCCCGCCACCACAGCTACAGCCCGGTGACATGGTGGCCGGACAGTACGAAATCTTGGGCGTTATCGCCCACGGCGGCATGGGCTGGATTTACCTGGCCAATGATCACTTTGTCTCCGGAAGAGTGGTTGTCCTCAAAGGCATGCAAGCCCAAAAATCGGCCGATGAAACCGCCGCTGCGGTGGCAGAACGCGAATTCCTCGCCGATATTACCCACCCTGGCATCGTCAAGATTTTCAATTTCATCGATGACGCCCGGGTGCCCGGCGGCTTTATTGTCATGGAGTATGTCGGCGGGCCGTCGCTAAGAAGCAGGCGCAAAAAGCAGCCGGATAAGCTCCTGCCGGTCGATATCGCCATTGCCTATATCTTGGAAGTCCTGCCCGCGCTGGAATACCTGCATTCGCGCGGGGTGGTCTATAACGACTTAAAGCCCGATAACATCATCGTCACCGAGGACCAGGTCAAGCTCATTGACCTGGGCGCGGTCTCCGGCATTGGCGCGTTTGGCTATATCTACGGCACCAAGGGCTACCAAGCCCCGGAAGTGGCCACCGAGGGCCCTTCCATCGCCAGCGATATTTACACCATCGGCCGCACCCTGGCTTCGCTCTGCCTCAAGCTGCCCACCGAGGACGGCGTCTACCTGCCCGGCATCCCCACCCCCACCGAAGAACCAGAGCTGCGCCGCTTTCTGTCGCTCTACCGCCTGCTACAGCGCGCCACGGACCCGGATCCAAAGCGTCGCTTTACCTCCATCAAGGAGCTGCGCACCCAGCTCTATGGCGTGCTGCGCGAGGTCATTGCCATCCGCGACGGCCTACAGTACCCATCCCAGCATTCGCTTTTCTCGCCGCAACGTACCACCTTTGGCACCAAGCACCTGGTTTTCCGCACGGATCAGCTTATCGACGGCATCGATCGCACCGTCCAAATCACCGCTCCCGAGGTCGTCTCCGCCCTGCCTACCCCGCTGCTAGACCGCGATGACGTGGGCGCCGGCCTGTTGCAGGGCGCTTCCTATGCGGAGCCACAGGAGGCCCTGGAGACCCTCCGCCAGGCCATGCAGACCCCCGAGTACGAGCACTCTGCCGAAATCCCGCTAGGCGTGGTGCGCTCCATGATTGACCTTGGCTATACCGGCCAGGCCCGCCAGTGGCTTAGCTCCATCGAAGACCGCCTCGGCCGCGACTGGCGTTTCCAGTGGTACGCCGGCATTACCGAGCTGCTTCACGACGACTACCGTGACGCTCAAAAGTACTTCTCCACCGTCCTCGACCTCCTGCCGGGCGAGGCAGCCCCCAAGCTCGCCATCGCCGCCATCAACGAACTCATCCTGCAGCAGCTGGACTATAGCGATACCTCGCTTATTGACCCCACCGTGGCGCGGGCCTGCTCCAATATGCATTCCACGCTGGCCGATCTCCCTAACTCCGCCTTTGAGGGCCAGCCGGAAATCTGGAACCACGTCACCCAGGATCCGGCCGCACTGCGCTTTAACTCCATGCGCCTCTACGGCATTGTGTGGTCCACCAACCCCACCACCGTCTCCTCTTCTTTTGGCCTCGCCCGCCAGCTGCGCTCCGAGGGCCAGGTGGAGGTAGCTGTCGTGGTCCTTGACAAGGTCCCCAATGCCTCGCGCCACTACCGCATGGCCCGCTTGACGACGATCCTCCAGCTCATCGTCCACGATCTCTCCGAGTCCCGCATCCGCCGCGCCGCCCGACGCCTCGAAGAGGTCCCCACCAACGAGCCGCGCTTCCTCCAGATCAAGATCGCCGTCATCTCCGCCGGCCTGAATTTCCTGCGCAATGCTGATCTCTCGCGCGCCGCCTCCCCCAACGACCTCTTCGAATACGCCTTTACCCAGCGTGGCCTGCGCACCGGCCTCTCCGAGACACTCCGCGCCCTCGCGCGCCAAGCACCGTTTAGCCGCCACCGCTACGCGCTCGTTGACCTTGCCAACCAGGTCCGCCCGGTCACCACCTTCTAATCGCTACATAGGCTCGTACAGCCGCCCCCACAAGCAGCACATCATCTAAGCCTTTTGCGCTACATAAATCAGACGACACGTTTGAAAGTTTTAGAACGAAGCATTTCGACTGCCCTCGGTGTTCCCGATAACGCTAATGCCGTTAGGACATCCTCCACGCTTCGCGGTGGCTTTTGAAAAGTGGCAGCCGCGTCCTCAATCGATTGCTGCACAATCGCGGACGAGGAAGCGATTAACTCGCACAAGAACTCATCGGCGCTCTGCCGCCTAATGCCAAGACCATCAAGAATAGAACAAGGAAAGTCTTTTACATTTTCAGTGATGATACTTTGAGCACCACAACTAATTGCTGCCGCTAGGACATGCCTGTCATTCGGATCTGGTAGCCATAGATCATGGATTAATTCCTCGTATCCAGTCACAAGACAGTCCTCAACCGCTAAACACATCAATCTACGGGTGCGGCATAACTTTTTAGGGTCTAAATCAGGGCGATTGCGCTGCAAGTTAAAAAAGACTTCATCTAGGATTCGCTCCGTCCATCGGGCACGGAATACACCGCTACCAGCTACCCTTATCAGGACATCACGGAGCATGCTCGGGTAGAGCACATTGGCGTCATAAACTACCGTCAACAGCCCCACTAATATAGCTCCAGGTCCTCCGATAAGGCTGTTAATTCAGCTACGGCACGGCGCTGACGGACATCTCTTTCATTCTTGTATTTCTGCAGATCCGCAAGACTCACGCGCCGATGGGAACCAACTTTGTAGCCGGGAAGGCTCCCTTCATCAATGAGCTTTACAACGTGTGGCCGCGAAACATTGAGAAAGTCTGCTGCCTGTTGCGTGGTGAATTCGGATTCCTCGGGCACTACGCGGACCGATTTCCCTGCCGCTTCAATGACGAGAACTTTCTGCAGGGTTTCAGCGATTTCTCGCGGAATTGCGATTATTTGCTCGGTTCCTTGCACGAATATATCCACTGGTGCCGGTGAATCTTTTGCCTCCAACACAGAATTGAGCCTTAATAAAGCCTCTTCCGCTGGGCTGGTATCCCGAGTTGCCCCGCCATTTTGTAAGTCCTTCATACCCTCACCTTACAAAATAAACGAAATAAACGAAACAGTTGCTGTACTAGGTTCAGAGACAAAAACGAGGCGTGCGATCCCTTGCGGACCGCACGCCCCTTATTCATATTCCAGCCGCTAGCTAGACGTGAGAATCTTTACTTGTAGAGGCCAGCCTCACGCGCCATAGCGGCGATTTCGGCAGACTTCTGGGCGATAGCCAGCTCCTCGTTGGTCGGCACAACGAAGACCTTGACCGGGGAATCCTCGGTGGAGATCATGCGCGGCTGGTCGGAGCGGACCAGGTTGCGCTCCTTATCAAAGTGGATGCCGTACATATCCAGGTTGTACAGGGAATCCTGGCGCACCTCGGTATCGTTTTCACCCACACCGGCGGTAAAGGTGATAGCGTCAACGCGGCCCAGGGAAATCATGTAGGAACCGATGAAGCGGCGCAGCTGGTGAATGTAGATGTTATAAGCCAGCCAAGCGTCCTGGTCTTCGTTGTCGATGCGCTCGCGCAACGTACGGAAGTCATTGACACCGGAGATGCCCTTGACACCGGACTGCTTATTGAGCAGGGTGTCAATCTCATCCACGCTCATGCCCGCCTCGCGGACGAGGTGGAAAATGATGCCCGGGTCAATGTCACCGGAACGAGTACCCATAGCCAGGCCTGCCAACGGGGTCAGGCCCATCGAGGTATCGATGGCGCGGCCATTGCGGATGGCCGCAGCAGAAGCACCGTTGCCCAGGTGAAGAGTGATCTGGTGGGTGTGCATTGGGTCGCGACCCAAAAGGGCCGGCACCTGCTGGGAGACGAACTCGTGAGAGGTGCCGTGGAAGCCGTAGCGACGGATATCGTACTTGGATGCCACCTCATTGTTGATGGCATATAGCGCAGCTGCCGGCGGCAGGGTGTTGAAGAACGCGGTATCGAAGACGGCAACGTGCGGAATATCCGGCAGCATCTTGCGGGCCACGCGGATGCCGTCCAGGTTGGCCGGGTTGTGCAGCGGAGCCAGCGGGATGAGGTCTTCAATCATGGACTCAATCTGGTCCACGATGAGCTGTGGCTCGGAGAAGAGGCGGCCGCCGTGAACAACACGGTGACCAACGGCGATAACATCCACGTCGGTCGGGCCAACGTTGTGCTCGCTCATGATGGCAAAAGCGCGCTCGAGGCCGAAGGAGTGAGTAGGGATTTCCAGCTCTTCCTTGTACTTCTCACCACCGGTCTTGACGGTGACGGCGCCGAGGGGCTCGCCAACCTGCTCGACCAGACCAGAAACCAGCGGGGTATCCGTGGCGCTGGATTCGGGATCGACCAGCTGGAATTTAACGGAGGAAGAACCTGAGTTAAGGACCAGAACGTATGACATTTATTTCTCTCCAGCCTGAATAGCGGTGATTGCAACGGTGTTGATGATGTCCGGAACGGTCGCGCCACGCGACAGATCGTTTACCGGCTTGTTCAGGCCCTGCAGGATCGGGCCCACGGCGAGTGCGCCGCCGGTGCGCTGTGCCGTCTTGTAGCCGATATTGCCGGCCTCCAAATCCGGGAAGACGAAGACGTTTGCCTTGCCGGCCACCTCAGAATTCGGCATCTTCTTAGCCGCAACGCCTGGGTCGCAGGCGGCATCGAACTGCAGCGGGCCATCCACCTTGACGGAGGAATCCAGCTGCTTGGCGGCCTCCACGGCGGCCACGGCGCGCTCAACGTCCGGGCCAGAACCGGAAGTGCCGGAGGAGTAGGACAGCATGGCCACGCGCGGGTCGATGCCGAACTGGGAGGCAGTCTGTGCGGAAACGATGGCGATCTCGCCCAGCTGCTCGGCGGTGGGGTTCGGGTTGACGGCACAGTCACCGAAGGCCCACAGGCGGCCGCGCATGACCATCAAGAAGATGGAGGAGACCACAGAAGCGTTCGGCTTGGTCTTGATGATCTGGAAGGAAGGCTTGATGGTGTGGGCGGTGGTGTGGGCAGCGCCGGAGACCATGCCATCGGCCAAGCCCTTGTGCACCATCATGGTGGCGAAGTAGGAGATGTCCTTCATCGTTTCGCGAGCCTGCTCGAGGGTGACGCCCTTCTTCTTGCGCAGCTCGGCAAAGTCGGCGGCAAACTCCTCTGCCAGCGGGGACTCGAGGTGGTTGATGATCTCGGCACCGGCCAGGTCGAGCTTGAGCTCTTCGGCGCGGGCCTTGATATCGGCCTCGTTGCCCAGGATGGTCAGCTTGGCAACCTTATCGCGCAGCACCACGTGTGCGGCCTCGAGGATGCGGTCATCGTCGCCCTCTGGCAGAACGATGTGCGAACCGGCGGCGCGGGCCTGGTCAATAAGCTGCTTCTGGAAGAGGTCTGCGGACATGACCGGGGAGACGTCGCCAAGCGCAGCAAGTGCGCCCGGAACTGCTGCGAGATCGGTGAAGATGCCAGCAACGGTGGCCCCCAAGGATTCCGCATTGTGCTGGGCAAGCTCACCGGTGCGCTGCGGGGCACCGGAAATGATGGCCAGCGGCAGGCCAAGGGCGGCAGCTACTTCGGCATCGAAGGCGATATCGCCGGTGCCCTGCGCCACGATGTTCTCAGCGGCGGGAGCCTCAGCAAGTACGGCGGCGACGGTGGCATCGAAGTCTTCGAGGCGGATGAGCTCCGCGCCTAGGTCTTTAGCCAAGGCGGGCACATCGAGGCCATCGAAGCCACGGCCGATAGCGCTAATAACTGCGGAATGGGATGCAGACATGCAATTTACCTTTCATTCACGGTCACTTGAACACAATTAACGCGCCTCATAACTTCATGTCAGTTATCACAGTTATCAGCGCGCGGTGACTACTCCACTGTACGCGATTTACCCCCTCCTATGCCCCATCGTGACCGCCCTAAACTGGGGTTAGTAATGCTGTGGTTTTTATCGCATAGTGACCGCGTAGAATATGCAGCACAACGAAAGAAAGGACACCCTAAGCACATGACTAACCCAGTGCGCGTCGCCGTGGTCGGCTCCGGCCCGGCAGGCATTTACGCCTCTGACCTTCTAGTGAAATCCGACCTCGATGTGCAGATCGATCTTTTTGAAAAGATGCCGACGCCGTTCGGTTTGATCCGCTACGGCGTGGCACCGGATCACCCGCGTATTAAGGGCATCGTGCAGTCCCTGCACAACGTTATGGAAAAGGAAGAGATCCGCTTCCTGGGCAATATCGAGGTGGGCAAGGACATCACCGTCGAGGAGATGCGCGAATATTACGACGCCATCATCTTCGCCACCGGTGCTACCGCCGATAAGCGCATGGGCATCCCGGGCGAGGACCTCAAGGGCAACCATGGCGCCGGCGAATTCGTGGGCTTTTATGACGGCAACCCCAATTTCGAACGCGATTGGGATCTCTCTGCAGAATCTGTCGCCGTCGTTGGTGTGGGCAATGTCTCCCTCGATGTCTCCCGCATCCTGGCTAAGACCGCGGACGAGCTGCTCGTTACCGAGATCCCGGATAACGTCTACGCAGCACTGAAGAAAAACCGCGCCAAGGAGGTCCACGTCTTCGGCCGCCGCGGCCCGGCACAGGCTAAGTACACGCCGAAGGAGCTCAAGGAGCTAGACGAGTCCCCGACCATCGAGGTCATCGTCAACCCTGAGGACATCGAGTATTGCGCCGCCTCCGAAGAGGCCCGCCGCGCCGCCAAGTCCACCGACCTGGTGTGCCAGACGCTGGAGTCCTACGCCATGCGCGAGCCGGGCGATGCCCCACACAAGCTCTACATCCACTTCTTTGAGTCCCCGGTAGAGGTGCTGGGTGAGGACGGCCACGTCACCGCGATCAAGACCGAGCGCACTGAGCTCAACGGTGATGGCACCGTAACCGGTACCGGCAAGTACACCGAGTGGCCGGTCCAAGCCGTCTACCGCGCCGTGGGCTACTACCCTCAGTCCGTCGACGGCGTGCCTTTCGACGAGACCAAGGCCACCATGCCCAACGACGGCGGCCATGTGCTGGCCAATGTCGATGGCGAAAAGTTGCCTGGCCTCTACACCACCGGTTGGATTAAGCGCGGCCCGGTGGGCCTGATTGGCAATACCAAGTCCGATGCCAAGGACACCACCACCATGCTCATCGCCGATTACAAGGCCGGCGACTTGGAGCCTGCCACCAAGCGCGATCCGCAGGACATCCTAGACTTCCTGGCCTCCCGCGATATCGCCGTGACCACCTGGGAAGGCTGGCACCGCCTGGATGCCGCTGAGCGTGCCGCCGGCGAGGCACACGGCCGCGAGCGCATCAAGATCGTCGAGTGGGACGAAATGGTCAAGCACGCCGGTCCGCAGGCCTAGCCCATGCCGCATTTCATTTCCGCCGCGCCCTTGGGGCAGCTGGCGGCCTTGAATGTCCACCAGCTCTACAAGCTACGGGTGGATGTCTTTGTGCACGAGCAGCGCTGCCCGTACGCCGAGATTGACGCCACCGACGCCGACCCCCAGACCGTGCACCTACTGGCCTGGGACGCGGACACCCACGAGCTGCTCGGCACGGCCCGCGTCTTTCCGGCTGCGCCTGCCGACGACACCGCGCTTTCCGACGTCCCGACCACCGGCGCACAAATCGGCCGCTTCGCGCTCGCGCCGGCCGCACGCGGCACGGGACTCGGCCGCGAGCTACTCCAGGCGGCCATAGACCTTGGCGAGCGCATGCGCCCAGGCCAGCCGCTCTATCTGGAGGCGCAGGCCGGCCTCGTGGACTATTACGCCGGCTTTGGCTTTACTCCGGTAGGCGAGCTATTCGACGACGAAGGAGTTCCCCACCAGCCGATGCTGCGCCCCGCCAGCTAGCCGCTTGGACAGCTGGCCTGCTACTAGTCGGCGTCGTCCACGCCGGAGGCGAGCTTCGGATCGAGCTCCACGCCGCCCTCGTACTCCACGACCTCAATATCGGGAACATTCTCGGTTTCTGGATCGATGCCGCGGGCGCCGCCTTGCGCTAGCAGGCCCGGCGTGGAGGTCACCTCGACCTTGTGCGCCGCTAGTGCTGCGCGGTCGCGCGCCTCCTCCGCGCTTTCCGCGGTGGCAGACACCAAGCCCATGCGACGGCCCTTGTAAGCCCCAGGCTTACCAAAGAGTTTGACGTCCGTCTCCGCGTAGTTGAGGGCCGCGGCGACGCCGGTATAGGCCACCTCCCCCAACTCCTCGTCCGCGTGGATGACCACGCTGGCACCCGGGGTGACCAGGGTGGCGTCGATGGGGTAGCCCAAAATCGCGCGCGCATGCAGGTCAAACTCGGAAAAGCGCTGCGTGTAGGCGGTAAGCATCGCCGTATCCGCGGGGCGGGGGGACACGGAGGAGAAGTACACGTCATCGCCCGCAACGAAGAGCTCCACGCAGTACACGCCGCGCCCGCCCAACTCATTAGAGATGCGCGCGGCCACCGAGCGTGCGTTTTCCAGCGCGATCTCGCTCATGCCGGTAGGCTGCCACTCCTCTACGAGGTCACCGCGCTCATGGCGGTGACCGATAGGCTCGCTAAACCACGTGGCCAACTTGCCCGTGGCCGGATCGATGGACCGGATGGCCAATAGGGTGACTTCCAAGTCAAAATCTACGAAACGCTCGGCCACTACGCGCTGCGAATCGGAGGACACGCGCCGCACGGTCTCCCATGCGGTGCGCACATCCTCTTCATCACGAGCAATCATGTGGCCCTTGCCGGAAGTGGACACATCCGGCTTAATAATGCACGGAAATCCCAGCTCCCCCACCGCTTCTTCCAACTCCTCCACGGAGCTAGCAAAGCGGTATGCCGAAACCGGCAGCCCGATATTCTCCGCCACCTCGCGCACACACTGGCGGTCCTGCGTCATGGCGCAGGCGCGGGCGGAAGGGACCACGATGGCGTCACTTTGCGCTTCCACCTCTTCCAAAGCTTCTACCGCAACGGTTTCTACCTCTGGGACCACAAAGTGCGGCCGAATCTCCTGCGCTAGCTGCAGGATGCGGCCGGCGTCCTTAATATCGGCGACGTAGCTAAACTGCGCCACCTGGTGCGCCGGCGCGCCCGCATACGAGTCCACCGCATGGACCTCAAGGCCCAGGTTCTGGAAGGACATGGCCAGCTGCTTGCCCAGCTCGCCCGAGCCCAGCAGCAATACCTTGGTGGCATTGCTGGTCAGCGGCGTGCCAATATGACCGGCGATCTCGCCTGGATTATCCATGAAAATGCTCCTTCTAAGCCGCAGGCAGCGGCGGCTACTGGCTTAGATTATTTCATATTTAGGCCCCAACCCCACCACCTACATGCCAGGTGAGCCGTTTATGCAAAGGTGCCCTGTGGGCAATTCCACAGGGCACCTGAAACATTTCCGCCTAGGCTGCAGGAGCCTCAGCCGGAGCCTCCCCTGCCGGCTGCTCGGCGGGCTGCTCTGGCTCGCCTACCGGCTCCGCCACGGTAATGATGTTGTCCTCATAGCCCAGCGCGCCGCCAACAAACTGGCCGCCGCAGGTAATGAGAACCAAGCGGTTCTCGCCTTCCTTATCGTTAACCACGTCCGGGAATCCGGAGCCCTTAGGCAGGCGGTACGGCGCCTCAGTTACGCGGAAGGTGCGCTCCTGGCCGTCGATGACCACGGTAAATTCCTGGTCCTTCTTCAGCTTGGTGAACTTCTCCGCATAACCGGTGCCCTGGCCCTGGTAGTTAATGTGGCCGGTAATCACACTCGAGCCCACATTGCCCGGCTCACCCGGTACAGCGGAAGCGGAGTACCAGCCCACCCGGGTGACGTCGTGTGGCGGCAGCAGCACGCCCTGGTCCGTGACCTGTACGGGGTCTACAGCCGCGTACTCGCCATCAATCCCTACGGACATTCCCTCGAAGCCCTTGAACTCACCAGGCGCGGCCTCATACTCGTGTTCCTGCTGGCCCGAATCATCCACGAAAGCATCAGACTTCGGTCCAGATTCCTCGGGTGCGCTCTCACTGGCTACCGTTTCCGGCGCCGAGCCGGCCTCATCCTCATCATCGCGCGCCAGGTACAGCACTACCTGCAACAAGACCAACGCCACGACAATGATGGCCGCGATAATGGCGATCAGCTTGCCACGGCCCATGCCCCGCTTGCCGACGCCCCCTTCTTCCCCACTCGCCGGATACTGCGAAGCGCCGTTTTCCTCCGGCTGCTCTGGCTCCCTGTGCTTTCCCATAGCTAGCTTCCTTCACTTCCTCGATTTGCCTACCCTGTGCAGGTTATATGCAAATCCCCTCCAGCGTGTGCAATCACACCCTGGAGGGGATTTTTGGTGTTTAAGTCTCAGCCCCGGCGGGGCGGCCCGTGGGCCACCTCACCGATGCTTATGGACTACTTGATGTAATCCTGCATACCCGGCTCAAGCTCGGTTGCGCCGGACGGTACGGACTTAATCTCAACGCGGTCAGCGTTGGATGGCAGTGCGTTACCAGTCTCTTCAGGTTGCTGACCCTGGACATCGTTGCCGTGGCCGTGTCCATTGTCAGAGTTGCCGTCCTTAGGAGCGTCCTGGCCCTTGACCTCGTGACCATTGCCGCCATTGTGGTTGCCGGTGTTGTCACCGTGGCCGCCGTTGTGGCTGCTGGTGTTGTCACCGTGGCCACCGTTGTGGTTGCCATGATCCTTGTGGTCGAAGTGATCCTTGATGATCTTGCCCAAGCCAATGCCCGGAATCAGGATGAGCCACCACTTATTGTCCTTAGAAGAACCGTTGGAAGAACCGTTAGAGGAACCGCCTGGGGTGTCCTTCGGAACAGTCTGATCCTTATCGTTGATGTCCTTGTGCTCAGCAATGTGGTTTGGCTTCTCCGGAGTAGTACCCGGAGTCTCCTCGCCCTTGTCATTGACCTCAGTGGAGGTGAGCTCCTCAAAGGCCACCGCAGCCTCGACAGGCTCCGTTACATCATCATTGACGGTGATGGTGACAGGCTCCATGCCCTTGGACTTCTCCGGAGTGAAGGTAGCTTCACCGGTACCCAGAACAGACTTGCCGTCTTCCTTGTTGATGAGCTCAGCCTTCAGGGTGTATTCCTTACCCGGAACCAGACCCTCGTAGGTGACTTCATCAACAATCTTGGCACCAGCAACCACAACGTGGGAGCCGTTCGCGAAGTCAGCATTCGTGGTAATCCACGGCTCACCCGGCTTGTGCTCGCCAGGCGTCGGCTCACCTGGCTTAGTGGTCTCACCAGTCGGCTCACCCGGCTTAGTGGTCTCACCAGTCGGCTCACCCGGCTTAGTGGTCTCACCAGTCGGCTCACCCGGCTTAGTG
>NZ_MKXT01000005.1:0-162409 GCF_001913985.1 Corynebacterium sp. S5S1 | reverse complement strand
ACCAGACCCTCATAGGTCACAGTGTCAGTAACAACCGCACCATTAACAACACGAACCGAACCCTCAGCAAACTTAGCCTCCGTCTTAATAGACGGCGTCAAAGCCTTCTTAGAGGTAACAGTCTGAGCCTGATCCTCAAGATTCTTGTGCTCCGCAATCTTATTCGGAGTCTCAGCATCCGGAGTCTCATCACCATCAGCATTAACCTCAACAGAGGTCAACTCCTCAAACGCAACAGCAGCATCAACCGGCTTCTCAGCATTCTTAACAGTGATATCAACCGTGGTGGAACCACTACCACTCTCAGCAGCAGTGAACTCAGCCTCACCAGTACCCAGCTCAGTCTCGCCATCCTTGGACATCAACGTCGCATCCAAGTGGTACTTCTTACCAGGCACCAGACCCTCATACCAGACCCTCATAGGTCACAGTGTCAGTAACAACCGCACCATTAACAACACGAACCGAACCCTCAGCAAACTTAGCCTCCGTCTTAATAGACGGCGTCTTTTTATGGCCAGAGTCAGACGGCGAGTTTGTATCAATAATTACCTGATCTTGACCCGAATGTGAAACGAATTTGCCAGTCAGATTTGATGAATCTTTCACCTCATCCTGCCCGACGTTCGATTCTCCGGTCAAATAGGTGTAGATAGCCTTAATATTTTGCACTCTCTTGCTATTTTTATCAAACGTACCAGAGAAATCAATCCCGTCAGAAAAGTGCCAAATAGCAAGCTGTGTACCTATAATGGCCTGATCTTGATCTACCCGATTAAGCGAAAGCTTGCTTTCAAGATCTTTGATTCCAATATACGGATAACCATGATGAGCGATCCAGTTAATCTTCCGGAATGCTTCTTGACCGCCCGGCATGGACTCTTTACGCGACCCCTGTTGCTGTTCTGCAGCTTTTAGGTAACCGTCCCAGTCGTGAACAACCCCGGGCCCCTCACCCTCAGCTACATGCTCAGGATCAACACAATATCCAGCCAATCCTTCAAATTTTGCGGAGTCATTGTCTGGTGCATACCAAAACAGACGGGGCAGGAATGTTCCAGTAGACTCTGGATCCTTCCATGTCAATCCGTAGCCTGGGCCAGGAAGTGTTGTAACTTCATCCCCCACACTGACAGCTTTAGCTACTGGAGCCACTCCAAATGCAACTGCAATTGCAACAAAAAGCGCCAAAATCGGTCGAAATAGTCTACTTCGACCGAGCTGCGCACCTTCCATACTTATACTCATTTAAGCATCATCCAATCCTCATTTCCATGATTCCAGTGTCCGGATTTTACTTTCTTAAGGGTTGAGTATAGGACATTTAGGTCACGATGCAAGTTTTCACAGGATGTTTTAATGCTAGATGATTATTTGTTTCACGATCCGGCTAAATAAAATCACAGTAACATTCCATTTTTTGAATATAACGGTAGACTTATGTTTTAGTCGGTGTATCCTTTCTGTACCTGGAATAGTGCCGCATTAGGGGCGGGACCTACTCTCGGAAAGTAGGCACGTCGGGGGATACACCGCTCCAGTCCATGTAGCTAGAGTTTCGACCACAAGAACATCTGGAACCAAAGGATTACACCAGGAGATCCGTCGGCGAATGTTGGAGCACGTGCGCTATCGATAGACTTCTTGGCGGTAGGCGATCGGACCGTCAGATTTCTCACCCATTCCTACTCACTTGAGGATCACGTTAAACGTTCCGGCCTGTGCGTTATTAGCCCGGGTTTCTACCGCTTCCATGGGGTAGGGCTCACTCAGCGACTCACAATGCTCTCTAAAGAGCTTGTGAAGTGCACACGCTCTCGTGATCCGAGTGGAAGATCGTACCGTTTAGGCCTCCAGACAGTGTGTGCGTGAAATAAAGCATTGATGGCCAATGAGAAGCGTATTTGACCTTCTTTTGCATAATCTGCAAGTCTGTCCGAGTAGGTACAAATGACCGTATCTAAATACATTTTCTTACCCCCTTGCTGAGCAAGCAAATACCCCAACATAGACCCAATTCGGCCTGTCAGCTGACAATTTGCGGCTTACTAAAACCAACTAGATCCGGTGGATCGGCATGCTTTTGGCGGTAAGTAAACGGCTGCGCTTTCCAGCCCCTTGCGTTTCATGATTCGTTCGACCTTGTTGTGGTTCGTCGGGGCACACGACGTGTCCCCTAAGAGGTTGCAGTGACGCGTTTAGCCCGTAACGACCGTGCTCATCATCGAAGCTGGTTGCAGTTTTTCATTCCGATAAGTGCAACCGAATACATCTTTGATCTATGTTTTCGCGGGTGCCGACCTGTCTGAAAAATGAAGATCGATTGAGTTTTAAAGTTTGGCGCTCCTGTTCAATCGCACACCTGGTTCGCTGGCCATAAACAAACTTAAAGTGGATCACGAAGAAATCTCATTGAAGTGCCCCGAGGTTTGTTCCTAGGCATTTTCTTATCTTCTCTTACATCTCGGGCCGGTTGATGACTCCAAAACTCTGATTCATTTTCCATTGGTGTGCGGTAGCCAAGGCTCTGATGAAGCCTTGTCTCGTTCCACCAATTCTCCCAGTCGAAGTTCGCAATCTCCACGTCGACGACATCACTCCCCGTGCGGGTATAGATGAGCTCGTTCTTGTAAGAACCATTGATACGCTTAGCTAGCGCATTGTCATAACAGTCACCTTTTGACCCAGTGAACGCTGCGATTCCATCGCTAGGCAAGACGTTCGTTATAGACAATACTCACTGACTGCGAGCCGTGGTCAGAATGGTGAACCAACTGTGGAAGTTTCCTTGGGCATTTCACAATCGCCTGGTTGAGCGCCTGTAGCGGCAGCACTTGAAGTATGCATCAAATCAGACAGTGCCCAACCGACGATCCTCCGGGAGACCACATCGGTGGCAAAAGCGGTATACACGGATCCCTTCCGCGTGCAAACGTAGACAATTTTTGCTACCTCAGCCGGTCAGGCCCAGCGGCTTTGAACTCTCGACCAACTAGATCTGGGCGTAGGCCCAGCCCCGTGGGTCTATGGGTCGTTGGTGGGTACACCATCTTTACCTCCTCTAGACAGGCCGGCCATACACATCAACCGGGCAGTCTGCTCTCGGCCGATAGCGATGCCTCCACGTCGAAGAGTGTGCCACATTTTCCGCATGTACACGGCGAACATGTGCCACGAGGGCTTCCGTCGCAAAGAGCCTGTGCACTTTAGCCCCGGGCTTTGGACTGCCGGTAACCTCGCGGGGTAACCAGGTTGCCTCCACGATTATCCTTCAACGTCGTGCACATGAACTCGATTGTGAAACGATTCTAATATTCATCGATGATCTGGATCATTTCCGACGTTTTGAGCCAGGTTCTGACGCGAAAAAGCCGCGGCAGCTTTCAACAACTCATTGGTCTCCCTCAGCTCTTGGTTTTCACGACGCAGCTTGGCTACCGCTGCAACAAGATATGCAGGCAAAGGATCAGTAGTGCGCCCTTTGCGACGAGCCGCCTGCGCCCATCGCCGAACAGTATGCCACGAGACACCCAGGTTGGGTGTCACGACCTTGCACGCTTCCTGTATGGACTTGTTCTTAGCCAAGATGCAGTCTTCCACAAGGCGGACCGCTCGATCCTTTGCATCCTGTTCAAGTTTCTTTGGCATTCTTCAGAATTTCCCATCTACTCAGACGGAACAAAACCTGGGGCACTTCTGAGACAAAGTACAAACGCATTATCAGTGTCTTCACAGATGGCGGCTATGTCGCTTTTAAACTCTTCCGAAGAGAGTTTAAAAGACATAAGTAATAGCTAGCTTTCTCCGGTTAGGAGCCGAGGCTAACCTATGTCCATCAGACAGGGATCGGCCCCCGCGACGCAGTGGAAACACTACGAGGCGGGGCTCATTCGACGATTGAAAGCGGACTTGCTTTACTGATCTTCCATCACATCGTGGCGCACGATGGTCTGGTCGCGGCCAGGACCGACGCCGATGTAGGAAATGCGGCAGCCGGAGAGCTCTTCTAGGCGCAGGACGTAGTCTTGGGCCTTCTGCGGTAGCTCCTCAAAGGTGGAGCACTCGGTAATGTCCTCATCCCAGGCCGGCATGGTCTCGAAAATGGGCTCGGCGTGGTGGAACTCGGACTGGGTAAGCGGCAGTTCGTCGTAGCGCTTGCCGTCGACGTCGTAGGCCACGCAGATCGGAATCTCGCCGATTCCCGTGAGAACGTCCAGCTTAGTCAGGAAGTAATCGGTAAAGCCGTTCACACGGGTGGCGTAGCGCGCAATGACGGAGTCGTACCAACCACAACGGCGCTTGCGGCCGGTGTTCACGCCAATCTCGCCGCCGGTGGTCTGCAGGTACTCGCCCCACTTATCAAAGAGCTCGGTGGGGAACGGGCCAGCACCCACGCGGGTGGTGTAGGCCTTGATGATGCCCAGGGAGGTCTTGATGCGGGTTGGACCAATGCCGGAGCCCACGGAAGCACCACCGGCGGTCGGGTTTGACGAGGTCACGAACGGGTAAGTGCCATGGTCCACATCCAACATGGTGGCCTGGCCGCCCTCCATGAGCACGTGCTTGCCAGCTTCGAGGGCTTTGTTGAGCTCCAGCTCAGCGTCGATAACCATCGGACGCAGGCGATCGCGGTAGCTCAGGAAGTACTCCACAATCTGGTCTGCCTCGATGGCCTTGCGGTTGTACATCTTCACCAGCATCTGGTTCTTGATATCCAGCGCGGATTCCACTTTCTGGCGCAGGATGGACTCATCAAAGATGTCCTGCACGCGGATGCCAATGCGCGCAACCTTGTCGGCGTAGGTCGGGCCAATGCCGCGGCCGGTGGTGCCGATAGCGCGCTTGCCCAGGAAGCGTTCCTGCACGCGGTCCAGGGTCTGGTGGTACGGCGCCACTAGGTGCGCATTGGCGGAAATCTTCAGACGCGAGGCGTTCGCGCCGCGGGCCTCAAGGCCATCAATTTCATCAAAGAGCGCCTCAAGGTTGATCACTACGCCATTGCCCAGCACCGGGGTAGCGTTCTCAGACAAGATGCCGGCTGGCAGGAGCTTCAGCTCATATTTATCGCCGCCTACCACGACGGTGTGGCCGGCATTATTGCCGCCGTTCGGCTTGACCACGTAGTCAACCTTGCCGCCGAGGATGTCGGTCGCTTTGCCCTTGCCTTCGTCGCCCCATTGGGCGCCGACAATGACGATCGCTGCCATTGTTTAGTCACTTCCTCATTATTGAAGCCAAAATACTCTCCAACCTTACACTTTCCCGGCCCAAAAAGCGCGCGTAGCATGGTGCGCATGCGTTTTTTGTTCCTCCGCTGCGGTGCTCCGGACATCCCCATGCCCGCTGAGGCCCATAATCTCTCGGCCGTTCCTACCCGCAAAGAGCTCGCGCTTATCGACGCCTTCTTATCCCCCCTCCTTCCCACCGACCCCACCCCCTCCCTCGACGACATCGCCGCCCAGCCCGACGTCCGCCACCTCGGTGCGCCAGAGCCAGCCCCTCAGGCCTCGCACCTAGCAGAGCCCGCCCGCATCGTCGTCGCTGGCTCCGATGCCGCGCTTTCGGCCGTGCTCACTCGCCTCATGCGCTCTGATCGCCTCTGGGCCGAAGTCGCCTTCATCCCCGTCCCCTCGGCCGCAGCATCCGCCTCCACCCCGTCCGCGGCCGCGCAGAACTGGGGCCTTCCCACCGCCCCGGCCGAAGCCCTCGATTTCGCCCGCACCGCTCCGGTCCGCCCAGCTCCGCTCATCCGCAACGATTCTGGCCTCGCAGTCGCTGGCTCTGCCACCATCTCGGATTCCGCAAACGGCGCTTTCACCGGCGAAATCATCATCGATGACCACACGCTCGCCGCCTCCTCCCCCAAGACCTTCGGCGCACGCCTAGTCCCGATGACCGATGCCCCCGGCATCCTCGCCGCCCGCGCCACCTCCCCCGTCGAATCCCAGGGCCGCCTCCGCTCGCTCCTGCGCAAGCCCGGCCAACTCGACCCCGAATCCGTGCGCACCGGCCGCGCCGTCCAGGCCGGCGGCCCACAGCTGCGCGTCATCGTCGATTCGGTCCCTCACAAGCGGCCGGTGACCCGCGTGACCTTCTACCGCCACCTGCGCGACCTTCAGATCGTCCGCCCTTAGCCCCCGCGACGTCACTCATTGCGCACGACGTCTTTATCTACGCGCGAGGACGCTAGTCCTCGCGCCCCCACACCTCCGGCGGGTAGGCCGGGTGCTGCGAGGTCGGCACCAGGTGCGCCACGGCCGACTCACGCGACAGCCCACACACCATCAGCATGTCTACGACGAGGGAGCGCGTCTGGCCCAGAATCATATAGGCCGATAACGTGCCGTCCTTGTCGATGATGTCCAGCCCGGCGCGCCCGCCCACGATGCGCAGGCGCTGCACAAGGTCCGGAATTTCAATCGCCTCATCGTGGCCGTGCTTTTTGCCCCGTCCGTAGAGCTCACTTACAGCGAGCATGATTTCAGAAAGCTCATCGAGCAATTCCACCTGCTCGTCCGAAACCTTGTCGCGGTCCTCCGTCAGGCCCAGCGCCTGGCGAGAGAGCACGCGCACACCGCGGACCGCGTTATCCACCGGCATGAGGATGCGCTCCAGCGATCGAATGCTGCGCCGCGATGCCCACAACAGGGGCGAGACCTCCGAGGCCTCCCTGCCCGATTGCGCCGCGCTCAGCAGGGTATTCACGCTGTCTTGCGTACCGCGCACCGCCTCACGCGCGTCGCGGATGACGGCGGGGTCTTGCTGGCGGATGCCATAGGTGACGTCGGCAAGAATGCTCGAGGCAATCTTTAACACCTTCGAGACCTCGCGCCGCGCCTCCACCAACGGGGAATTGGGAATCAGCGCAATGGTTATCAAGCCAATGCCCGAGCCAATCATCGCGTCGATCGCGCGGTGCAGGCCACCCGGCCCCTCCGTGGGTGGGAAAATCGTCGCAATCAAAATCGCGCCAAAGACAATCTGGTTGGTCACCAGCGGCGACTTGGTCAAAAACGAGCCCACCACCAGGCCCGCGCCCACAATGAAGAAAATCTGAAACGGCCCCTGCCCCACAATCTGGAAGAGTAGGTCGCCCACGGCCACGCCAATGATGCCGCCAATCGACATCTCCAGTGCCTTTTTCATCCTGTCCCCACCAGACATCCCCAGAATGATGACCGCAGAAATCGGCGCAAAGAACGGCTGGGGGTGCCCCACCACATCGCCGGCCACCCAGTACGCGAGCGCCGCACCAATGGTCGCCTGGACGATGTAGACAAACCGCGCGCGGATGCGGTTTACCCGCGAGAGCACCGAGCGGTCAATCACCCGCAGCTTTTCCCGCGTTGAGACTCTTTCCTTCGCTTCCGACATGACTTCCAGCATAGAAGACCGCCCCTACCATCGCCGCCGTCCCCGCGCATCTCGGCCGTCGGCTGGCCTGTGGATAGCTCTTGCCGACGCCCCCTTTTCCCCACCTATCCACAATTTCGCCCTTCCCGGCCGCGCACCGCTTGTTCGGTCCTCGCGTGCCCTTTAGCTTCGGCCGTGTGAACACCGAATTTCTCTTGCTATGCCGCCGCGGCGTCGACCTCGTCGCCGAATTTCAGGGCTGCTCCGAAGACTCACTCCTCAAGGCCGGAGCCAGCCCCCTTTTGGCTACCCAGCTCGCCCGTCTGCAACACGTCTACTTCGGCCGCACATCCAATAGCCGCAAGCAGCGCCTCGCGCGCGACGCCGCCCGAACCCGCGCTCACGACCTCGCCACGCTCGATAGCATCGAGTCCTATACCCGCCGCGTGCGAGATACCAACCGCGCCTGGGACCTGCGCTTAGAGCTCTGCCGCACCGAGGCCCGCCTCATCCCTTCTGTGGCCAAGAAGCTCCTCAAACAGCTCAATCCGCCCCGCCGCCCTGAGCCCGGCGTGCGCTATACCCGCCGCCCCGACGGACCCCACACCATCTCCATTACGGCTGATCCCACCGATATCGCCGATATCAAGGGCGTGCTCTCCTCCGTCAATAAAGACGATCCCCTCGCCGCCGCCAAGAAGGTCCTCCTCGAGGGCAACCCCGGCGCGCTGCCGGCCGTGCACACCAACGTCATCCTCACCCTAGACCAGCTCGACCGCATCGTCGCCGCGCCTTCCGATGCCACCGATATCACCCTCCAGCTCACCAACGGCGCCCGCATGACCGGCGCACAGTTGGTTGCCCGCGCTCTCGCCCAGCGCGGCTACGTCAGTCTTGTTCACCCCGAACACGGCCCGGTAAACCTGTATCGCACCGAGCGCATGGCCACATGGAAACAGCGCATGCTCGCCTCGGCCGAGCATCCCGTGTGCGCCTGGCCGGGGTGCAATACGCCTGCCGACGACGCCCAAGTCCACCACCTCACCGCGTGGTCCGCCGGCGGGCCCACCAACCAAGAAAATCTGGTCACCTTGTGCGCGCACCACAACGCCGTCAACCAAGATGACCCCTCGCGGCCCACAGAACGCGGCCGTATGGTGCGCGTAAATGGCCGCATCGCTTGGGTACCGCCGTGGAGCAATACCCCACGCTTCGTCCCCAGCCCCGCTAGGCCGCCAAGCCCCAACCACAACCTTTAACTGCGCCGGCAGATCACCAAGCCCCGGCCTAAAATCGCCCCGGCCGAGAGAACGAAAAAGCCGCCTCCCACGCGGGGGAAGCGGCTCATTCGGCATGCCTATGTACGAGGCTGCCTCAACTTAGAGCACGGTGGCCAAGTTACTTGGAGAGGGACTTGCCCACAGAGTGCAGGTCCTGGCAGGACTCGATGACGCGCTCGGACATGCCCTGCTCTGCCTTCTTCAGGTAGGAGCGTGGATCGTAGACCTTCTTGTTGCCAACCTCGCCGTCGATCTTGAATACGCCATCGTAGTTCTCCATCATGTGGCGAGCGATCGGGTTGGTGAAGGCGTACTG
This sequence comes from Corynebacterium sp. S5S1, assembly GCF_001913985.1. Lineage (NCBI taxonomy): Bacteria > Bacillati > Actinomycetota > Actinomycetes > Mycobacteriales > Corynebacteriaceae > Corynebacterium > Corynebacterium sp. S5S1. The sequence goes on along the minus strand of NZ_MKXT01000005.1, from coordinate 153,460 downwards.
GGTATCGGTGTCCACGTTCATCTTGATGACGCCGTAGCGAAGTGCCTCTTCAATTTTTTCCTTCTCGGAGCCGGAGCCTCCGTGGAAGACGAAGTCGAATGCGTACTCGTCCTCACCCAGGCCGAGCTTCTTCTGTGCCACCTTCTGGCCCTCGAGCAGGACCTCTGGGCGCAGCTTCACGTTGCCTGGCTTGTAGACGCCGTGAACGTTGCCGAAAGTAGCGGCCAGCATGTAGCGGCCTTTCTCGCCGGTGCCTAGGGCATCGATGGTCTTCTCAAAGTCCTCCGGGGAGGTGTAGAGATTAGCGCCTGCCTTTGCCTGAACGCCGTCTTCTTCGCCGCCGACGACGCCGATTTCGGCCTCGAGGATGACGTGCGCGTTCTTAGCCTTTTCCAGCAGCTCCTGGGCGATGACCAGGTTCTCGTCGATGGGGATAGCGGAGCCGTCCCACATGTGGGATTGGAACAGCGGGTTCTCACCGCGGTCCACGCGCTCCTGGGAGATAGCCAGCAGCGGACGGACGTACTCATCGAGCACTTCCTTCTGGCAGTGGTCGGTGTGCAGCGCGATATTGACGCCGTAGTGCTTGGCGGCCTCGTGAGCGAATGCGGCCAATGCCTGAGCACCCTTGACCTTGTCCTTCAGTGCCAGACCGGAACCGAAAGCGGCACCACCGGTGGAGAACTGGATGATACCGTCGGACTCGGCCTCAGCAAAGCCCTTCAGAGCTGCGTTAATGGTCTCAGAAGAGGTGCAGTTGATAGCTGGGAACGCGAAGCCATTCTTCTTCGCGGTATCCAGCATCTCGTTATAGACCTCAGGGGTTGCAATTGGCATGAGTTTCCATCCTTAAAAAGTGGGTTTGTGGTCAAACACGTTCCAGCACCCAAGTATGCCCGTTTCCCGGAAATTCTGCCGCAAAAACCGTGTGACATTTTCAACCCGGTCACTTCCGGGACCAATCCACTCCGACAAGCGTGGGCTATTTAGCCAAATATCGCGCCACGCGGGCGCAGGCCTCCATCAGCATCCAGCCGGAAAGCTGCACCGACAAATCGCGCTCGTCTACGCGAATGATGCCTACCTTCTCGCTCATGGTGCGCCGGCCGAAGCCGTAGTTATGCGGCAGGCGCGCATCGGACAACCAGTCAGAGCCGAAGATCGGCAGACCATCAACCTCTAAGCGGTGCTCCCACACCGACTCGGCCGAGGCCATCACCATGCGCGCGGCTAGCTTCTTCGTCGCGCGGTTGGCGGGGGAATCGCCGGGCAGGCGCACAGCGACGTCGGCAAGATAGCGCATCAAAATTCCCTTAAACAGGCCACCGTCGCCATCGCCGGTCTCCCAGTCCACCACGCCCGAAGGCGTAGCCATTCCCGAAGCCACGGTCTGCACCAAGCCCCGGATGCGGATGATGTAATCCATCATCTCGGAAGCCATCTCCGCCTCCTGCACGCTGTCGATCTGTTCCAAATCGCCCACGCCGGCCTTTTCCCGCAGCGCCAGCACGATTTCCAGGCACGCGCCGAGCACTACGCCCTGGCAGTAGGGGTGGATGTTTTTTACCACCTCAGGGCCGTCCATGCGCATGCGAACGCCGTCCATGATGTAGCCGTCGTCGTCCAGCAGGTGGTCATAGATCCAGTCAACGATGTGGCGTGCTTCCTCAATGCGCCCCATGCGCGCGAGCATGATGGCGCCCGGGCCGTTGGAGGGCACGTTCATGAAATTCTCGCCCAGGCGCCACGGCAGCACGCCAAGCGATTCATCGAGGCCTTCGTGGATATTGCGCTGCAGAGCCGCGAGCCGCTTCGGTGTCTTTGCCTTCTTCAGGCCCTCCACGCGGCCGAAAGCCAGGGCGAGCCAGGCTTTGTCATCGTAGTACTTATTCTTGGTCAGCTGCGCGAGGTTGCGGATGCGAATGCCGCGCAAGGTGTCATAGATGCGGTGGCGGCGCACCTTGGTGTTATTGCGCAGCGCCGCATCGACGAGGCAGTCCAGGTAGTGGGCCTGCCACCAGTAGTGCCAGTGGACAAAGAGCTTTTCCTTCGTGGTGGGCGGCCAGCTGACCACGGCAAGATTGGTGCGCGGCAGGCCCCATACGGAGTGCGCGTGGCGCTCATTGATGGCGGCCTCTGCGAGTTCGGCGCGGTGGGCCCACTTTTCTTCCACGGTTCCTCAATCACTCCAGTCGCACGGGTAGATATAGCTAGTGTAACGATCTTCCTACCAGGAATTGTCCAGATCGGCGTGCTGACGGATCCAGGCGTGCATGGCGATGCCGGCCGCGACACCCGCGTTGATGGAGCGGGTGGAGCCAAATTGGGCGATGGAGCAGGTCATCACCGCGGCATCCTGGGCCGCTTGCGTCACGCCGGGGCCTTCCTGGCCGAAGAGCAGCAGGCTGCGCTCCGGCAGCTCGGCCGTTTCCAGGGGCACGCAACCGGGGGTGTTGTCGATGGCAACGACGGTAAGGCCCTCCTCGGCCGCCCAAGCAATAAGCTTCTCGACGCTCTCGTGGTGCATCAAGTGCTGGTACCTATCTGTGACCATTGCCCCGCGGCGATTCCACCGCCGGCGGCCGACGATGTGCACGGTATCGACGGCGAAGGCGTTGGCGGTGCGCACGACGGTGCCGATATTGGCGTCATTTTCAAAGTTCTCGATGGCGATGTGCAGGCTATGCCGGCGCTTATCGATGTCCTCTTTGATCGCTTCCCTACTCCAGTAGCGGTAGGCGTCGACGACGTTGCGACGGTCGCCTTCGGCAAGCAGCTCTGGATCGTATTTCGCGGCCTCCGGCCCTTGCGGCAGCGGACCTTCCCAGGGGCCTACGCCATGGCGGCCCTCGTTCCACTCGGTCGGGCCCTTGGCCTGGTCGGCCGCGCCATCTGCGTTAGGCGAGGTCAAGGTCGCCCAGGCCCAGCAGGGAGCGGTACTCGAGGCCTTCTGCGGCGATGACGTCGCCGGCCCCGGTCTCGCGGTCCACAACGGTCGCCACGCCCACGACCTCGGCGCCGGCCTCGCGCAGCGCGGCCACGGCGGTCAGCGGGGAGTTACCGGTAGTGGTGGTGTCTTCTACGACAAGAACCTTCTTGCCTTCTACGTCCGCGCCCTCGATGCGACGCTGCATGCCGTGCTTCTTGGCTTCTTTGCGCACGACGAAGGCGTCGATATCGCGGCCCTCGGCATGCATGATGGAGGTAGCAACCGGGTCGGCGCCGAGAGTCAGGCCACCGACGGCCGCGAAATCCCAATCTGCGGTCAACTCGCGCAGCAGGGCGCCGATAAGGCGGGAAGCTTCGTGATGCAAGGTAGCGCGGCGGAGATCCACGTAGTAGTCAGCTTCCTTACCTGAGGACAGGGTCACCTTGCCGTGGACGACGGCCAGTTCCTTAATCAGTTCGGCGAGGCGGGCCTTCTTCTCGGCGTCCAAGTTCTGGGCGTGCGCGTTCTGGGCGTTGGTGGTGTGAGAATCCACAGTCATCTGCTCCTTGTTGTGGTTCGGGGACGGCGGCCGGCCGCCGGTATCGGACTCTAGGCTACTCTCCCCGGCGCGGGTCCGATTCCTCGGCCGCGGACTCGCTCGCCGGGTTGGGGTCGGCCTGGTTGCGATCGGCCGCGGACTCGCTTGCCGGGGTGGTGTCGACTGGGTTGGGGTCGGCCGCGCGGGGACCGTCGATGGTGGAGTCGGCGGAGGGGCTGTCGAAGATGGAGGCGGCACGGAACTGCTGGCGCGGCAGGCGGGCGGTGTGGGAATCGGGGGTGGGGCGCTCGCGGCCGTCGGCAATGGCGTCTACTTCGTCGCCGCCGAGGGCGCTGTGCTCAACCGGGCCACGGGTTTCAGAGTAGGCCCGAGACGGCATCTGCAGCGGTTCTTCCGGCCGTTGGATGACGGGTCGCTCGAATTCGGGCGCGCCGGCCGCCGGCGCGCCGCCGACGGCCTCGACGATGGGCTGGGCGGGAATCTCGCGGGCTGGGTCCAATTCCTCGAGGCGCACCACATGGGTGGCCGAGGAACGCGGGGGGAGGACGCGGGCGGCGTCGGCAAGCAGGGCGAGAGGTGGAAGCATCGCGTCCCATTCCGCAGAGCGCGCCTGCTTCGTGGTCTGCGCCAGGACCCACTCCGTTTCCAGCCATAGTGCGGTGACGGCCTCGGGCATTTGCTGCAGGGCGACGTGGACGCGCTCATCCACCATGCGCTCGGTCACGGCACTATCCGAGGAATACACATCGAATCCCTCGATGGCCATGGCCAAAAGCAGGTCCTCGGAAGCCTTCGCGTCGTCGCGGTCGAAGCGGCGAAAGTCCACCACCATGTCGGAGGCCGCACCGGTGCGCATAGCCATGACGTTGACGCCATCGATGTCCATCAACAGCATCTCGTGGCCGTACACGTTGCCCGCGACAATGTCTTTGGGAGCCGCGCCCGTGGAGGCCACTCCCCTGGTCCATTCGTCAACGAGGTAAGGGTCGGCCTTCATGAATTCAAATCCCTTGGCTTCCGCCCAATTGCGGCGCTCGCGGCGCATGGTTCCTGGCAGGATCGGCCGGTGGCGTGCGTGTGGCTTGGAAGGCGCGGGGTGCTCGCTTGTGGTCTCGGGGGTCGACTGGTGCTCCGGTTCGGGGGCTGGTTCGCCATCGGGTTCCGGTTCGGGTTCGTCGGTTGGCTCAGGTTCTCGCTGGGGCGGGGTCTCGGGCGCAGGCTCGGGCGCGGATTCCGGTGCGGGAGCTGACGCAGCTGCTTCGGTGGCTGGGGTGGCCGGGTCAGCGGCAGGGGCGCGCTCGGGGGCGACGCTCGAGGCCGAATCGGCAGGCTCGGCCGAGGCAGCGTTTTCGGGTGCGGCGTCGGAGGATGCAGAGTCCGTCGGAGTGGCGCCTGCGGGGGCGGGATCCGCGGAGCTGGGATCCTCGGCGCTGGGATCCGCGTCGGCGGAGGGTGTAGGGGTGGAGGTGCGCTGTTTGCCGTCGTAAAGCAGCAGGGCACCGCCAGCAATGCCGAGAAGAACCGCGAGAGCAAGGATTAGAAAAGCCATCATCCCACGATAGTAGTAGGAAGGAGCAAGCCCTCAGCGCTCGGCGCGCGGACGCGGGAGGCTGAGGGCGAAGGCGAGGGGCGGGCTGGGGCGATTAGCCGTTGACGGTGAAGCGGTCGCCGCGCTCGACGGGGTTGTGGGGGTTGGCGGACCACTGGGACCAGCCGCCGACATAGTGGCGCAGGCCAGTGAAGCCGGCGTCTTCCATGGCGGCAAGGGCGAGGGCGGAGTGGTTGCCGGAACCGGAGTAGATGATGGCGCCTTGGACGTTGTCGGGGGTGAGGCCGGCGTCGAAAAGCACTTCGCGGATTTCGCCCGCGGACTTCCAAGTGCGCAGGCCATCGTTGTGGAACAGGCGCTCCGGCACATTGACGGCGCCGGGGATGTGGCCGGCCTTGAGGTCGAGGTTCTCGCGGCGGCCGGCGAAGCGGTTGCGGGTGCGGGTATCGATGAGCAGGCCATCGTGATTGCGCACGTCATCGATGGTGGCCACGGGCATCTGACCCGGGTTGACCTCGGCGGTGGCACCGACGGCGAAGTTGCCAGGGCCGGTCAGCGTGGTATAGCCCAGGTGGCGCCAATTGGCCAAGCCGCCGTCGAGGATGCGGACGTTGTCTAGACCAGCCCAGCGCAGGGTCCACCACGCGCGGCCAGCGAAAAGGCCACGGCCCTCGTCATAGACCACGACGGGACGGTCCTCACGGATTCCCCACTGGCGGAAGTGCTCCTGCAACTTATCCGGATCCGGCAGCGGGTTGCGGCCTACTTGGGAGCCGGGCAAGCCGGCGAAGGAATTGGCGGTATCGCTAAACAGTGCCGTCGGGATGTGCAGGGAGGTAAATTCGTTGTAGCTCTGGCGCAGCTGCGGCTGCCAGTGGGTGGCTAAGAGGGTGAAACGCTCGCCGTGATAAATAGATTCGCGGAGTTCTTGCGGGGAGACCAAAATGCTCATGCCCCCGAGTCTAAGGGCATGAGCAGGATTTGGCGCGGCGGGCGCTGCGCGGCCGACTAGCGGGCGGCGATGTCTAGCTCGGCGCCGCCATCGGCGACGTCCACGTGGACGGTGTCGCCGTCGACAATATCGCCGGCCAGCAGCTTCTTAGCGAGCTTGTCACCAATGGCCTGCTGGATGGTGCGGCGCAACGGGCGGGCGCCATAGGCCGGGTCGTAGCCGCGCTCGGCCAGCCAGGACTTGGCGGAATCCGAAACCTGCAGGGTCAGGCGGCGGGCGTCGAGGCGATCGGACAGGCCGCGCAGTTGGATGTCAACGATGCCACGCAGAAGTTCCTCAGAAAGGGGCTCGAACATGACCACATCATCGAGGCGGTTGATGAATTCGGGCTTGAAGGCCTTCTTCACCGCATCCATGGTCTCCTCGCGGGTGCCGCCGGCGCCCAGGTTGGAGGTCAGGATGATGACGGTATTGCGGAAGTCGACGGTGCGTCCTTGACCGTCGGTAAGCCGGCCTTCATCCAGAACCTGCAGGAGGACGTCAAAGACGTCGGGGTGGGCCTTTTCTACCTCGTCGAAAAGCACGAGCGTGTAGGGGCGTCGGCGCACGGCCTCGGTGAGCTGGCCGCCAGCCTCGTGCCCGACGTATCCCGGAGGGGCACCGACGAGGCGGGAAACAGAGTGCTTCTCGCCGTACTCCGACATATCGATGCGCACCATGGCAGATTCATCGTCGAAGAGGAAGTCTGCCAATGCCTTCGCCAGCTCGGTCTTGCCCACACCGGTGGGGCCGAGGAAGAGGAAGGAACCAGTCGGGCGGTTGGGGTCGGCCACGCCCGCACGGGAGCGGCGCACTGCGTCCGATACGGCAGTGACGGCTTCCTTCTGGCCGACCACGCGGTTGCCCAGCACGGATTCCATGTTGAGCAGCTTCTCGGTCTCGCCCTGCAACATCTTGCCGGCCGGGATGCCGGTCCAGGCGGAAACGACCTCCGCGATGGTGTCCGGGCTTACCTCCTCATCGAGCATCGTATTGCGCTGTTCGGTGGCCTTGACCTCCGCGGCCGCGAGATCCTTTTCCAGCGGTGGAATCTTGCCGTAGTTGATCTCAGAGGCCAGTGCGAGGTCGCCGTCGCGCTCGGCGATTTCGGCTTGGCGGCGCAGGTCATCGAGTTCTTCCTTGATGTTTTGGACATCGTCGATGGCCTTCTTCTCGTTGGCCCAGCGGGCCTTGAGCTCGCCGAGCTTCTCGCGCTGGTCCGCGAGCTCCCCTTGCAGGGCGGCTAGGCGATCCTGGGAGGCGGCGTCAGATTCCTTCTTCAGCGCCAGCTCTTCGATCTCCATGCGACGAACGATGCGCTCAAGCTCGTCGATTTCCTGCGGGGAGGAGTCGATCTCCATGCGCAAGCGGGAGCCTGCCTCATCAACGAGGTCGATGGCCTTATCCGGCAGGAAGCGGTTGGTGATGTAGCGGTTGGAAAGCTCGGCGGCCGATACCAGCGCGGAGTCCATGATGCGCACGCCGTGATGCACCTCGTAGCGCTCCTTCAAGCCACGCAGGATGCCGATGGTGTCTTCCACGGAAGGTTCGGCGGCGTAGACCTGCTGGAAGCGACGCTCGAGGGCGGCGTCCTTTTCGATGTACTTGCGGTACTCGTCCAGGGTGGTGGCGCCAACGAGGCGTAGCTCGCCGCGGGCCAGCATGGGTTTAATCATGTTGCCGGCGTCCATGGAGCCGTCGCCAGTAGCGCCGGCGCCGACGATGGTGTGCAGCTCATCGATGAAGGTGATGATCTCGCCCTCGGAGGATTTAATCTCATCGAGCACGGCCTTAAGGCGCTCCTCGAATTCACCACGGTACTTAGCACCGGCGACCATGGATCCAAGATCCAGGCTGATGAGGGTCTTGCCCTTAAGGGACTCGGGGACGTCGCCAGCCACGATACGGCGGGCTAGGCCCTCCACGATGGCGGTCTTGCCCACGCCGGGCTCACCAATGAGCACTGGGTTATTCTTCGTACGGCGACTGAGCACCTGGACCACGCGGCGGATTTCCTGATCGCGGCCGATGACCGGGTCGATCTTGCCCTCGCGGGCGCGTGCGGTGAGGTCCGTGGCGTACTTTTCTAGGGCCTGGAACTGGTCCTCTGGGTTCTCAGAGGTCACCTTGGCGGCACCGCGCACGGAGGGGAAGGCGCCCTTGATGGCGTCATAAGTAGCACCACGGCCGGTAAGTAGCTCGGCGGCGTCGGTCTTAGAGCCGGCAATAGCGGCGAGAAGGACCTCGGTGGAGACGAATTCATCGCCCAGCTCCCCGGCCAGCTCCTGCGACTTGGTCAGGACGTTGAGGCCGTCGCGGTTAAATTGCGGGTTGGCCATATTGGCGCCCTCGGCCTTGGGATAAGAATCAACAAGCTCGCGGGCTTCCTTGAGCACGGTATCCGGGTCTACGCCGGTGGCCTTAAGAACTGGGGCGGCAATTCCGCCTTCTTGGCTAAGAATGGCTGCCAGCAGGTGGGCCGGGCGGATATCCGGATTGCCATTGGACGAGGCGGTTTGCAGGGCGTCCTGCAAAGCCTCTTGTGTTTTAGTGGTGGGGTTAAATGAGTTCATGTGTGCGTTGCTCCTTCTAAGTTTTATTCACCCACTGTAGGGCTTCACTTAGCACAACGCACCCAGAGTTGAGCCTATTCCACTCAACTTAAATATTTTTGAGCGTAATCCGCTCAACTTTATGCAGGGCTTTTAAACCTGCTTGTACTCCTCGTTTTCGTGGCCGAGAATCTGCAAGCTGTGGGCGGTAGCGAAGAAGGATACGGTCACTACCTGAATGAAAAGCGCCCACTTGAGATCTTCATTAAAGGTCTTGAAATCGCCGATACTGCACAGATGGGCAATGCCATTGGCGCCGGCCCATACAGCCAAGGTGCTGATATAAACTAGGTGGTCGGTGGGGGTAATTCCCATCTCGATGACAAACTTGCGGAGCAGGTCCATCATGATGGCAAAGTTCTTGGTCATACCCTCATGCGAGCTACCATCACCATTGTGCGGAACAATGGAACCGCTGGCCAGCGCAATAATGGAGCTGAAGCGCTCTGGGTACATCATCGCGTAGTTAAAGTAGGCGGCAGCAACAATCTGCAGGCGGTCTACGGTGGGGGTATCTTCTGGAAGCACGGCGAGACAGTCCTCGAAGTCCTTCGCCATCTCTGTGGTGGTGAGGGTTTCTGCAACCTCACGCAGCGCGAAGTCATTGTCCACGATGGTGGTCAGGAAGTCTTTGGAGGTACCAAGTTTTTCGGCCACGTGGTCAAAGAAGCGGCGGTCGACACCACGGCGACCAGCCACGCGCAGCGCGGCCTCAATAATGACCTTCTTGGCTTCCTCAGGATCCATCTGCTCGAGGTTATCCGGGACAACGAAGGGTTTTTCACGCTCGCTGCCCATGACTTTTTCTACGATGCCACGAGCATCGTTCATAATGGGGCGGCGTTGCGGAATCTGCTTATTCTTAAACCAATATTGCAGGGCATCAATCACGAGGCGATCCACCTGCTTCAAGTTAGCGGCGCGAATAACGGCATGCTGCAGGCGCAAGATGCCCACCACACTTAGATGGCCCATGCCATGGATGACAGCCCAACACGCCAAGGTGATGCGACCGATTTCTAGGGGCGAGATGTCTCCGTCCTGGGCAACGACGGCACCTTGCTCTTCAGCAAAGCGCTTGACGACGTCCAGCGCCATGTCCGCACCCGGAGTGCCCGACTTTTCTCCCTTGGCAAATTGGCAGACCCGCTCCTCATCCATGGCATCGTACCGCTCGAAGAGGTAGTGGTAGATACTAGGCTCGTCCTGTGCGTAGGCAAAGTAGGCCTCGGCCAACTGCATGAGGACATCGCCGCCGGAATTACCCTCCGGCAGGTGACGCGCCGCTTCCACCATGTATTCAGACATGCGGCAATCCAAAAAATCTGGGAGTGCCGCAAGCATGTCAGCACCGCTGGTAAATTCCGCGGAAACCGCCTCCGGCGAGAGGCCAGCCTAGTCCGCCACAGAGTCCACGGTAACAGCCTGCTCGCCTGCGGAGCCCGCTATATAAACAGCGGCTTCCAGGATAATCGCCCGACTGGAAGCCGCATCCAACTGGTACATCTAGTTCCTCATCATTCCTGAGATTGATACCCACTGATTCTAACAAATTTTAAGGTTTAGGGATGGCCCCAATCGATTACCCTTTTCAAGTATGTAGCCCCTCACCAATGTTGACGGTGGTGGCGGGGCCGATAGGCCATGGTCACGGCCGCAGCCACGTCCACCCGCCTTGCACCGATGGAACATTTTCTTAGTTTTTGCGCGCCCTATCTCATAGTTTTTTAAGGTAGCTGTGTGAGGGAGGGGACGTCGGCAAGCGCGGCTATTCCTGCTTTTGTCCTACATGGCCGATGCCCTCTTGGAAGATAGTGCCGCGCGGCGGCATAAGGCGCATGGATTTAAAAGCAATGTAGACGCCGATGGAAATCGCCAGGGAAATGGCACCGAAAATGCCGGTGAATCCGTACATCACGGCCATAGGCGCGATGATGGTCCACGAGATTTCGAATGGGCCGAAACCAATGTAGGCCATGCCGTATTCAGATAGCGTGCCGGACTTAAGCTTGGGGTCCACAATCTTGAGGATGGCGATGCCGGTCGCCACGGTGGCGGTAGCCCAGCCCCAGCCAAAGATGCCGCGCTCAATCCAGCGCTCACCAAAGAACTCGGCCGGGAACCACAGCAAGAAGAACGCGCAGAAGATGGTGCCCAGGACGAAGAGCAGGAGAAGTGCCTGCCAATAAGAGGCAATAGCGGCCGGGACGATGGCGGCCACACCGAAGGCAATGAGGTAGTCCGTGGCCGCACCAGAGACGGAGGAAATGGAGCCCTTATCCAGGTAGTCCTCTGCGCCGACGAAGTTCATAAGCGCACGGAAGATTAGGCCCACCACCATGGACATGGCAAAAAGCGGCACGGAGACATTCTCCCAGATGCTGCTCAGGCCCTGGTTGATCCCATAGGCGGTCATCACGGTCAAGATGATGAAGCCGAAGTGCAATGCGAGCGGTTCGATGGAGGAAGGGTTGGTGGTAGCGCGGCCGAGCGACGGGCGCTCATCGATGTTTTTGATATAGCCGCGGCGCAGCTCTTCCGGCAGCTCCTTGGGTACGTGGGAAACCTTGCCCTTGCGGATGCCCCAGTTACCGGCGACTACGCCGCCGATGATTGCGGCCAGCGTGCCGACGGTCGCGGAGGTAAAGCCGAGCGAAGACGCGGCATCAGCGCCTACGCCCTCGAGCGCACCACCCACGGCCGCGGCGGTACCGAAGCCGCCGGTGAAACCGACGGGCAGCATCATGCCGAACCAATTCGGGGTATCGAAAAGCGGCGCAAAAAGGAAAAGACCCAGCACGATGAACAGGCCCCACTGGCCGGTGAACATCATGGTGGAATAGCCCCACATATTGCGCGCGCCCTTGCCCATGTTGCCGCCCACTTCCATGGAATAGGCCATAGACGCAAAGACCACCGCGATGAGGATGGAGGTGTAATCACCCAAATTATCGGAGAAGTTGATCCAGCCCAGCACGTTTGGACCTACCAGTAGGCCGATGAGGCCGGCAGTGATCGGGGCAGGTAGCAGCAGGTCCTGGAAAATGAACTTCACCTGGTGGCGCAGGACGTTGCCGATGACCATGAGCAAAGAAATCCAGCCCACATCCAGCATGAGCGTATAAGCGGAAAAATCTTCCATGGGGACCCTTTCTAACTGTGCAATTATGGCGGCTTGCCCCCGTTAGAGGGCAGGCGGATAGGGAATACAATACCTTCCGCTAAGTGATCCACAACATAGGCTCCCGTTTTCACCCCCACTACAGCTTTCAGTAGGTAGCTCGACCCCCGGTTGGGCGCTGACTATTAGGATGATGTGACATGTGGGAATTGGGCGAGCATTTTCGAAATTACGCAGACGAGTACCGCGATGCGGTGCACGAGCATTTCTTTAACGCGGTGCCTGAATCCCGGCAGATTTTTGCCCTGTCGATGCGCGAAACCCATACCTCGATGGTGCCTGCGCTGGCGTGGGTGATTGAGCATACGGAGCCTAGGGAGCCCCTGCTTGCCGACGTCTCCGCAAAACTCACCCAGCTCGCCCGCGATCACCGCCGGCATGGGTTTCCGGCCGAAATCTATTCCCGCTTCGACGATGCCCTAGTAGCGGGCCTGCGGGTTTTGGCGCTGACGCAGTATCAATACAACTTTGCCTGCGACGTCATCCACCAGGTGTGCGCCACGATGGCCGACGCCGCACGGGAGTCCGATGCCGCCGGCGAAGCACCGGCGCACTCGGCGCAAGTGGTGGCGGTGGATCACCCCACCCGCGAGACGTCCATCATCCGCGTGGAGGCTGGCCTGGCTGTGCCCTATCAACCGGGGCAGCACTTTCCGGTGACCACGCAGTACTTGCCCGGGCAATGGCGGATGCTCACTCCTGCGCAGCCTAGCGACGGAACCGGCCAGGTGGTCTTTCACGTCTCCACTGCGGGCGAAGCTTCCCGGTCCCTCGCGCACGCGCAGCCCGGAGACTGGTGGACCCTGGGCCAGCCCGCCGGAGGCATTAGCCTGCAGAACGCGGGCGCAGGCGAACTGGTCATTATTGCCTATGGCACCGGGTGGGCCACGGCCCGCTGCGCGGCACTCGCCGCGCTGGACGATGATGACCGCGGCCGAGTACCACGCCTCTTCGCCGTGGCAGGGAGCCCCGGCGCCCACTATGACACCTACTTCCAGCAGAACCTGGCAGCACTTGGCGTGCCGGTGCGCCGCATCGTGCGGGAAGAAAAAGACCCGTGGCTGCTCAATGCCCGCGAATTGGCGCCCGGCGCTGACTACGTAGTCTCCGGGGAACCGACCGATGTAGTAGTCAACGAGGTGGAGTTATCCACAGGCACTCCCCCACGCTTCTTACTCGTCGGACCGGCCGACGAGGTTGTGGAAGGTGCGGAAAGGTTGGTTCAAAGGGGCGTCGGCAAGCAGCAGATCGACGTCCTTAGCTGGGGCCGCGACGGGCGCTGGCAGCCGGAAGACTACGCGGCTCTGGCCTAGTCCACAGAGGCCACAACCGGCAGGGCGCGGCGGGTTTTCGCTACCTCATTCGGATCGATGTCGGCATAGAGGATGTCATCCTCGTAGCCGGCCTCGGCCATGCGCACGCCATTCGGATCAACGATGGTGGAATGGCCAATACCCGTTGGTCCGGAAGGATTGCCCGCCTCTGCGTCACCGCCCGGGCGCGATTGGCCGGCCGCAACGATATAGCTGGTGGAGTCCAAGGCACGCGCGGCCGTGAGCAGGCGCCACTGCTCCAGCTTTCCGGGGCCATCCGCCCAGCTCGTGGGTACTACAATGAGCTGCGCACCCTGGCTGGCCAGCTCCTTAAACTGCTCTGGGAAGCGAATGTCATAGCAGGTGGCCACGCCCACTACAAGGTCATCCACGTCGAAGGCTACGAGCGATTCGCCGGCTAAGACCGTATCCGATTCGCGGTAGTCAAAGGCATCATAGGTGTGGATCTTGTCGTAGCCGCCCAGCACGCCAGGGCCTGCAATGAGCGCCATATTGGTCACGCGGTTAATGGTCTTGCCGTCGCGCTCCACGGTATCGGCTGGGCAGAACATGCCGACCACGACGGTGACCTCAAGCTCCTCCGCGAGCGTTTGGATCGCCGTGGCGAACGGGCCTTCGAGCGTCTGCGCCTGCTCATCAAGGCGCCCGGAGCGGAAATTCTGCGCCGTGGCCTCCGGCAGCACGATTAACCGCGCCCCGTTTCCGGCCGCCTCACGGATCTTGGCGAGGGCCAATTCCTGGTTTTCGGTGACATTACCGGTGGACGTTAACTGCACTGCTGCTACCTTCATGCCTCCCAAAATAATGAAGCAATGCGGAGTTATCCACAGGCTGCGCCTTTACCCCTAGCGCGGCGTTGTATGGTCCTTCAGGCTTAGGGGCATGAGTTATGTAGAAATTCCCACGCACCTGCCCGATTACGTCCGCTCCCTCATGGCGCGCCCTCCGCTGCCACCGCCGACGGCCGCGCTCGATACCGCCTGCCGCACAGCGGCCGCACTAGAGCGAGCCCGTGCCACCTGGTCCAACACCGTGGCTGCAACGGAGGACGCCACGGCCGAGCAATTGCGCTCCGTTGAGGCTTTCCTCGTCACTGCCACCGGGGTGGATTCCCGCCTGGGCCAGGCATTGGGAGATGCGCGATGACCCTATCCGTGGCTTTAAAAAATGGTGCTAGTACGTTGCACAGCGAACACGCTGAACTGCGCTTTCGTGTTATAGATGCACACCAGGATTGGCGCGACCTACCACTGGGTGGACCCGCTGGCGAGGCCGCGCGCACCAGTTTGGCGGGCTACACCGACTGGCTGGCCCAGCCGCTGCACCAGATGGAGCAGGTTGCCACCACCCTTGAACTCCACGCCAGCCTGCAGGCCCGCCGCGAGGAACTCGAGGACCGCATCATCGCATTTCTAGGGCAAGTGGATGAGCGCAATGGCGCCGCGGCCAGCGCCGCAGGACTCCTGTTGAATCAAGTGCGGGCGCTGGGCGATTCCCTCGACTGGCTATGCTCCCAAGAAATCGATGCCCTATGTACGCCTGACGGGATGGCCCCACCCGTTCGCTTGGAAGACTTCTCCGATCTTCCAGTGGATACCGTCCACGAGATTAATCTTGCCCACACCAGCGAGCACGTATCTCAGCTCGCCGCACAGAACCCAGATATGCGAGTGCTAGAAACTAGCGACGGCCGGCTCGTAGCCATGGTGGACCCCGGCGGCTTCCGGACCACACCGGCATCACTTACCACCTTCGTAGAAGGAGTTCACTCCTCCGATCCAGAAACCTGGCAGCGTGCGGTAGACCGCGGCCGCAATCTAGCCAAGGCCAGCGGCGGGCCCGCGGTCGTGTGGTTGGGCTACCAGGCGCCCTCCTCCCTGCCCCGTGCGGTTCACGCCACTCCCGCGCGAACTGCCAGTCAAGAACTCGCCCGGTTTCAGCGCTCGCTCGGTAGACGCTATCCGCAGGCCAAGCGCACCGTAGTGGGATACTCCTATGGTTCTGTCGTCACCGGGCATGCCGCAAAGCAGGAAAGGATTGCTGAGGACGTAGTGCTCGTCGGCAGTCCTGGCACCGGCGCTGGCCACGCCTCAGAACTGCATGGCCGCATCTGGGCAGCCACAAACGCCAACGACCCCATCGCAATCGCGACGGGGCCTCACGCCGGCATCCACGGCCCCGATCCCACCACTGATGCCTTTGGTGCCACTCCCCTTCCCGGCGCGGATGACCTCCCTGGCGATCATGGCTCCTATTGGGAGGACCCCCGGTTCTTGCGCGGCCTAGGCCAAGTGGCACGCGCGGATTAGTCCGAGGGGTAGGGCCTTTTAGAACAGACCAGCCGGCTGGTCCGAATAGGAGACCAACATATTCTTAGTCTCCTGATAGTGGCCCAGCATCATCAAGTGGTTCTCACGGCCAAGGCCAAAGAAACCCCGCTGCCAGCGGGGAAGCTGGCTGCGGGGTTGGGTTTACTCGTCTGCAGAGCGAAAGTTAGTCTTGGCCGTATCCACGGCCGCGGGAACGCTTGCGCTCCCGCGCGGTGCGTGGGCTCCACATCACCACGGAGGTGGACCGTGGGACATGGACAAGCTCACCACTGCGCTGCGGGCGGCGTCCAGCGGCCTGCTCGCGCAGGGCCCGGACCTCTTCAGCTAAAGCGTCGCGCTCGGCCTCGAGTCGATCGCGTTCCTCGGTCAACTCGATGATGGACTTGATGCCGGCAAGGTTGACGCCATCATCTTGGGACAGCGCCTGAATCTTGCGCAGCAGCTCGATGTCCCGGTCGGAGTAGCGGCGGCCACCGCCACGAGTGCGGGCCGGGGAGACCAAGCCCATACGGTCATAGGTGCGCAGGGTTTGGGCATGCATTCCGGAGAGTTCCGCAGCTACGGAGATGACGTAGACCGCGGTGCCGGAATCTTCTGCCTTTCCAGTGCTCATTTTTTAACACACCTCCTGCCTTAAGCATTCTCGGCGCCGGCCCAACCCGCACGCGGGTTGAAACCGGAGTCCTTTTCCGCTTGAGCATAGGTGCGCAGGGCGCTGGAGGCGGCGGCATCGAGCTTGGTGGGCACGGTAACCTGCACGCTAACCAGTAGATCACCGGAGTTGCCACCGCGCTTGGCGATGCCCCTTCCGCGCACCCGCAGCGTGCGCCCATCCGGCGTGCCAGCGGGGATCTTCACGCGCACCGGGTTATCCAAAGTTGGAACCGCGATGGTATCGCCCAAGGCCAGCTCCGTGAAGGAAACCGGAACGGTGACATGGAGGTCATCGCCCTCACGAGTAAAGACCTTGTCTGGTTTTACGGTTACCGCCACGAAGAGGTCACCGGCTGGAGTGCCGTTGGGACCTGCTTCGCCTTGTCCGGCGAGGCGGACCTTTTGCCCATCGATGACGCCGGCAGGGATGCGCACGGTGATATTGCGGGTGCGGTGAACCGTGCCGGTGCCGTGGCAATCCTTACACGGATCCGTGATGCGCCGGCCGGTGCCATCGCAGTCCTTGCACGGGGCAGAGAAACCGAAAGCACCGCGGTTTTCCGAGGTAAAACCGGTACCGCTGCAGGTGCCACAGGTAGAGGTCTTGCCGGAAGCGGAACCCGAGCCGTGGCACGTGGTGCACGGCGCATTGCCGCTGAGTGCCAGGGGAATGGTGGTTCCCTTAGCGGCTTCGCGGAAGTCGAGGGTTATTTCCGTTTCGACGTCGGCCCCCCGCGACGGTTTAGCTGAGTGGCCAGCACTACCGCCGCGGTTGAAAACGCTACCGAAGATATCCCCAACACCGCCGCCTTGAGCCGATCCTCCAGCGGATCCTCCGAAGAGGTCCGAGAGGTCGAATTCTTGCGCACCTTGTCCACCCATGCGCGTGGATCGAAACCCGCCGGGAAATCCGGCGCCTCCCATCCGCCCAAAGCCGCCTCCATTGCGGAGCATGGCCTTGAACTGGTCGTATTCCTTGCGCTCGGTGGCGTCGGAAAGCACGTCGTAGGCTTCCGCAACCTTCTTGAACCTTTCCGCTGCCGCGGGGTCGTCCGGGTGGGTATCGGGGTGATTTTCGCGCGCTAGCTTGCGGTAAGCACGCTTAATCTCGTTCTGGTCTGCGGACGAGGAGACCCCCAGATCCGCATAGTAATCTTTGTCTGCCCATTCGGGTTTAGCGCTCACTGGGCATCTCCTCCTTTCAAAGAGAATCGATACAAGTTAAGTAAAAGGGCGCCGCGGGAAGGTCACTAGTCAATTCCCAGGGCGCCCTTTTTGTTATTTACTCGGATTCTTCCGAGCTGCCGGACTCATCGCTGGGGTCCGCGATGATGACCATGGCATTGCGTACGAGCCTGTCGCCCACGCGGTAGCCCTTGCGCAGCACCGTGCCGAGCACCTGTTCATCACCGGTGGACAAGTCCTGCACGGCTTCGTGGACCTCAGGGTCGAAGGCATCGCCTTCCTCACCAAAAGCGGCGAGGTCGTGCTTTTTCAACGTGTCGTGGAGCTTATCCGCAAACGCCTTGAGCGGGCCTTCCAAGTCACCGTGCTCACGAGCCAACTCCAAGTCATCAAGAACAGGCAGGAAATCTGCGATGACCTTGGCCTTGGCGGTCTCGATTACGGCCTGGCGGTCGCGCTCGGTGCGGCGGCGGTAGTTGGTGTATTCCGCATTGAGACGCTGCAGGTCTTCGGTGCGTTCTGCCAACTGTGCTTCCACATCGCTGACGCCAGTACCGGCGGGCTCTTCGCCCGCGGTTTCGGCCTCTACCTCATCGGCGTTGACGTCCGCCAGCGCTTCTTCGAGGTCAGCATCGAGGGTGGGATCCAGCTCGGCTTCCTCGGTGGCATCAGCCTGCGCTTCCTGCGCGGCTTGGGCCTCCTCAGCCTGCTCGGCAGCAGCCTCAGCGCGGTCAGCCGAGGTAGCCTCCGGATCCGTGTTTTCCGGGTCGCCTGGGTTATGCGGCATTCCGCTGTCCTGAGTCATTACTTGTTGCCATCCTTGTTCTCGTCCTCGTCAACGACCTCAGCGTCGACAACGTTCGGGTCACCCTGCGCAGTACCAGCATCGGCAGCGCCCTCAGCGCCGGCCTCGGCAGCCTGTGCCTCGTAGATCTGCTTGCCCATCTCCTGGGATTCGGTGGACAGCTTCTCCACTGCGGACTTGATGGCCTCGAGGTCATCGCCCTTCAGGGCCTCATCAACGGCGTCAGCAGCCTCGGTGACCTTGGTCTTAACATCCTCGGATACATTGTCAGCGTTGTCATCCAAGAACTTGCGGGTCTGGTAGGAGGTGGACTCTGCGTTATTGCGCAGCTCCTGCTCCTCGCGGCGCTTCTTGTCCTCTTCGGCGTGCTGCTCAGCATCCTTGACCATGCGGTCGATTTCTTCCTGGGACAGGCCGGAACCATCCTGAATCTTGATGGTGTTTTCCTTGCCGGTGCCCTTGTCCTTTGCAGTCACGTGGACGATGCCGTTGGCATCGATATCGAAGGTGACCTCAATCTGCGGAACACCGCGCGGTGCCGGAGCAATACCGCCGAGCTCGAAGGAGCCGAGAAGCTTATTGGCAGTAGCCATCTCGCGCTCACCCTGGAAGACCTGAATCTGCACAGAAGGCTGGTTGTCTTCTGCGGTGGTAAAGGTCTCGGACTTCTTGGTCGGAATGGTGGTGTTGCGCTCGATGAGCTTGGTCATCACGCCACCCTTGGTCTCAATGCCGAGGGACAGCGGGGTGACGTCAAGAAGCAGCACGTCCTTGACCTCGCCGCGCAGCACGCCTGCCTGCAGGGCAGCGCCGACTGCAACAACCTCGTCCGGGTTAACGCCCTTGTTGGCATCCTTGCCGGTCAGTTCCTTAACCAGGTCAGATACGGCCGGCATACGGGTGGAACCACCAACGAGAACAACGTGGTCGATATCGCCGACGGAAAGGTCAGCGTCCTTGATGACCTGGTTGAACGGAGCCTTGGTGCGGTCCAGTAGATCCTGGGTGATCTTCTGGAACTCGGTGCGGGTCAGGGTCTCATCCAAGAACAGTGGGTTCTTGTCGGAGTCAACCGTGATGTACGGCAGATTAATGTTGGCCTGCTGGGAGGAGGACAGCTCAATCTTTGCCTTCTCTGCAGCCTCGCGCAGACGCTGTACGGCTCGCTTATCCTTGGTCAGGTCAACACCCTGGGAGGTCTTGAAGCGATCTACCAGCCAGTCAACGATGCGCTGATCCCAGTCATCGCCACCCAGCTCGTTATCGCCGGCGGTGGCCATAACCTCGACAACGCCATCGCCAATTTCCAGCAAGGAGACGTCGAAGGTGCCGCCACCCAGGTCGAATACCAGGATGGTCTGCTCCTGCTCGCCCTTTTCCAGGCCATAAGCCAAAGCGGCTGCGGTTGGCTCGTTAACGATACGGAGCACGTTCAGGCCTGCAATCTGGCCAGCTTCCTTGGTGGCCTGGCGCTGTGCGTCCTCGAAGTATGCAGGAACGGTAATAACGGCGTCAGTAACATCCTCACCGAGGTAAGCCTCTGCGTCGCGCTTCAGTTTCATCAGCGTGCGAGCGGAGATCTCCTGGGAGGTGTAGTCCTTGTCATCAATGTTGATCTTCCAGTCGGTGCCGATGTGGCGCTTGACGGAGCGAATGGTGCGGTCAACATTGGTTACCGCCTGGTTCTTAGCGGACTGGCCGACCAAGATTTCGCCGTTCTTTGCAAAAGCAACGACGGAAGGCGTGGTGCGGGAGCCCTCAGAGTTTGCGATAACGGTGGACTCGCCACCTTCCAATACGGAAACGACGGAGTTCGTCGTACCAAGGTCAATACCTACTGCGCGTCCCATGATTTCTTCTCCTTTTATCTTGGGGTAATTAATAAAGTTGACTGTCAGTGACTCAACTTCTCGTTGCGTCCGAGCGCTACTGTAACAGAACTTCCACGTCCGGTCACACAACCTTGAGCCTGTGCCACTCAATCCTTACAACCGGAAGCCTACAAAAGTTATTCCCCGCGACTCAACTTTTCTTGTCAACATTCCTTTTGTGCAGCTCAGCGCCACTCTTGTCGACGCCCACTCCCACCTTCCGCGCAATCACCCCCCTTCACCCAACACCACCCCATACCCAAACAGAGGTCCTTAAATAGCCCTAAGAGGATCCAAAAGTCACCTCAGAAAGGATCCAAAAGAGGATTGGCAGCCCGCCCCCGCTACCGCATACTAGGAATCACAGCAGTTAAGAGCTGCTACCCCAGAGAGAGATTGTAGTTTTACTCCGCCGATCCGAAAGGAATGTATATGTTCGATACCCTCGCAGACCTCAGCTCCGCCATCGACTTCGAGGCACTCATCAAGGGCATCAAGGGCCTCATCGAGGCTTCCTCCGAGTCCAACACCGACTCCGAGGGCCTGTCCTCCGTATTCGAGGGCCTGTCCTCCAAGGATGACGCAGAGGCTGCCGCAGAAGCTAAGTAATTAGCTTTCTGTACTCCTTCATGAAGACCGGCTAACCCCCTCACCTTCTTCCTCCGCTCGGAACCCACCACAAGGAACCGCGCACGAAGGTGCGGGGGTTTGGCTGTTTTCAATGGCTGCTTCGTGGCCGTTGTACTTACACTAAGGAGACAAACCTATCGAGCTTTAGCAACAAGGAAGCGTGTGCCGCACCGTGCCTAAACTTTCACAGCCGCATATTTACCAACGCATTCGCGAAGCCATGACCTTGCAGCGAACCGCTGCATTGACCGCCTTTTTCTGTGTAGTACTCGCTTTACTCGGCGCATTCTTTTCTCCCACCGAAGACCAGCTGTCGTCCGCAGTGCTCGGCCTTGTCCTCACCGTTATCACGACTTGCGCTTACCGCTGGCCTATCAGCATGTCAGTGACTTTTATTGTCGTCTGGATAACTGCAACACTACTTACCAAGACTCCATTTATTAGCTCGGTATTCTTAGCACCAATATTTCTTGCCGTGATTGCATACCACGGCCATCATGGGCGCACTTTCCTGATCGGAATAGTGCTGTGGCTGGGTGGTCTAATTGACCCAACAGAACCCAGCATGAATATAGATCCTGCACCAGCCTTTACTTGGGCCATGCTAATCACTATTGGCGGAGTCATCGGTGGCACTTTCGCCCATTCTGCTGACCGCTATAAATCCGCAATGCTGGAATGGAACGATGATGTCAAGCGCCGCCAATCCGACCTCGCAGAGACTTTGCACAATTCGGTTGTATCTAACCTTACAGTTAATACCATGCAGCTAGAGGCACTAAGCCTCGAGTACTCTAAGCAGCCAAAGCTAGCCAAGAAGCTCAATGAGCTTAGCGATTCTATGCGCTCTTCAATGTCTGAAGTCCGTGCGCTTACCAAGGTTCTGCGAAACGACATCAATGGGATCAACGACGGTACAAGTTTTGCAACCACCACAAAGCCTGCGAGCTTTGCTCAGCTTTTATCTGAAGAACAGGAACGCCTGTCCCGGCTCAACCGAGCACCTGTTGTAGAGGTTTCCGGTGAAGAATTCGCACCAGAATTTCCCCGAGAAATTCTGGATCCAATTGCAGCTATTACTACTGAGGCATGTCTCAACGCCGTGAAGTATTCACCACCTGGCGCAGAAATTATCATCTCTGTCCGCCCACATCTGGGGTGGACGCTGGTCTCCATTACTAACCCTGTAGCGAAGCCGACAACCACTAACGCTGATATGTCTTCCGGGATTGGACTATCCTCAATGACTCGTATAGCCGCTACTATCGACGCTCGTGTCGACACCAACCTAGACGAGGGCAGGTGGGTTTTGACGTTGTCCCTACCTCCGAGCACGCACAAGGCACGTTAGATCCAGCACTCTATCTAGCAAACACTGAGTTCGTCCATTAAGCTATCGCTTGTTTCTAACTAAATTGGTTTTAATTGAAGGAGCCCGCAGATGCAGGCCACACTCGCTACATTCCTCGCACCACTAATGCTGTCAACTTCACTCCTGGGTGGTCTCGCACCCGGAGACCTTTCCTCCACAACTGAGTACAAGTCTGCCGTGGATATTGCGTTCGGATGCCCCGCACCATGGTGCCCGAAATCGAAGTAAAAACATCCCTCTTGGTCGTCGATGACGACCCACTTGTCCTTGAGGCCTTGGGGCGCTACTTCGCCTCGGCTGAGGACATGGAGGTGCGCGCCACCGCAGAAAATGGCAAGGTCGCCCTCGAGCTTTTGCAAGAGCAGGACTTTGACGTCATTGTCGCGGACATCCATATGCCCGAGATGGATGGCACGACCCTCTTGCGTGAGGTTAACAAGCTGGAACACCCACCGGTCTTTGTTGCGATGACCGCGATGGACAATGACGAGACCCTCAAAGAGGTCATGTCCAATAAGGCCGCGGCCTATATTTTAAAAAGCTCCAAGCCGGTCTACATTTTGGATACCGTGCGCGAGGCCGTGCGCGGCGGCACGGTTGTCACCCCGCAGTCGCTTACGCGCTTGTTTGAGCAGCTTCCCGATTGGAATGCTGAAGGAACCAGCGCTGATGCGGCAGCTGCAACCGCCAAGATCAAGGACAATCACCATATCTCCCCTGCGCTAGAGCAGGTCCTGGACTTGGTCTGTCAAGGAAAGTCCAACGAAGAGATTGCCAAGAGCACGCATTATGCACCGGGCACGGTGAAGAAGTATGTGTCCACTCTACTCAGTGAATTCCACGCCAAATCGCGACTCGAGCTGGCGGTGAAGGCGCTCAAGGCCGGCTACGGTTCTTAGAACCCAATTGTTGGATAATCCGGGGGTGGGCTACCCCCGGATGAGTTAACACCCCCTCTAAACCCCACATGCTGGGGTTTATTTTTTGTTTTTCCACCCCCGCTTGCCATTTTTCAAAAGAGACTAGCATCACGTTTGCCGCTTTCCTATAATTGCGGCAACACAAAAGTTCTTAGTATTTCCCAGGCAACATTTGGAACCTGAACCTGCAGGGTTGCCGCACGTCAGAGCGTTATGGCGCTCGCGTTTTCCTCTAGCCTTACACAGTCACGTCATAGAAAGCAGGTGAGAGTTGAACACCAACCTGGCGCGCGTTCGTCGCAGCAGCGATAGGCCTCCCGTCCACATTCGGCCCGCATAACGGCCCGCTGACATCGCATTTCACCACGAATCTCTGCGACCCTCACTTTGCGTCGCGCGCACCCGCGTGTTCGCTCCTCACCCAGCTGCGCCCTGCAGCACCACATAGCTCACCGCTCAACATCCAGACGCCGTATCGGCCGGCAGTTCCAGACCGGCGCAGATACATCGCCCTTCACCCCCATGTGAAAAGTGGTTTCTAGGATGTGACCCGTTTGAAAAAGAGGTAGAACCCATATGACTTCTCCTGCTAATACCCGCTTGCCCATCTCTGATGATGTGGAAGCAGTCCTGCCTGCAGCTATCAGCCGCGCCCACGACTGGTTGAAGTCCACTGCGGACGAAGAAGATAAAGCCACCGAACAACTCGCAGACCTGCTGCGCGATGAGGACGGCGTGAAGTTCACCATGGACTTCGTCGACCGCGTCATGCGCCCAGAAGATGACAAGGTTGCCGCACACGCGCTGAAGGATATTTCCTCTCACTATGACCCGTCGTTCCTAGGCAGCATCAATGGTGCGCTCGTTGGTGCCGGTGGCTTCTTCGGCCCAATCCTGCCCAACCTAGTCATGCCGGTTGCCCGCCTGTACATGCGCAAGATGGTTGGCCACCTCGTTCTCGACGCCGAGTCTGATGCTCTCAACAAGATTCTGGACAAGGCCGCCGAATCCGGCGAACAGCTCAACCTCAACCTGCTGGGTGAAGCCGTACTCGGTGAGGAAGAGGCTAAGTCCCGCGCGGAGCGCACCCTCAAGCTCATCCGGAACCCACGCGTAACCTACGTTTCGGTCAAGGCTTCCTCTATGGTGGCCCAGCTCAATCAATGGGATATCGATGGCTCGGTAGAGCGCCTCAAGGAGCGCCTGCGTCCGCTGTACCAGGCTGCGGCGAACCGAACCGACAAGGTCTTTATCAACATGGACATGGAGGAGTACCACGACCTCCACCTGACCATCCGCCTGTTCAAAGAGCTACTCAGCGAGCCGGAATTCCTCACCCTGGATGCCGGCATCGTGCTGCAGGCTTACCTGCCGGATACCTTCGATGCGCTCAAGGATATCGCTGACTTTGCTAAGGAGCGCGTGGTTAAGGGCGGCGGCAAGGTCAAGGTGCGCATCGTTAAGGGCGCGAACCTATCCATGGAAACCGTGCAGGGCGAGGTCCACGATTGGCCGCTGGCTACCTACACCAACAAGCTCGACGTTGACGCCAACTACTACCGCCTATTGGATTTCATCCTGCGCGAAGAGTACGCCGATAGCGTCCGCATCGGTGTAGCAACCCACAACCTCTACACCGCGGCAATGGCCTATGAGCTGGGTAAGAAGCGCGGCGTGCTGCACATGATGGATTCGGAGATGCTGCAGGGCATGTCCCCAGCACAGCAGGCAGCGGTGCGCAAGGTCTTTGACGGCCGCCAGATCCTCTATACCCCGGTTGTCCACGCAGAAGACTTCGACGTCGCCGTGTCCTACCTGGTACGCCGCTTGGAGGAAAACTCCGCGCCGCAGAACTTCCTCTACGCGCTCTTTGCCCCAGGCGAGGAGCCGTTGGCAGACCAGGAAGAGACGTTCCGTCGGGCCGTCGCCAAGCGCTGGGACACCTTCGCTGGCGCCCGTCGCACCCAGAACCGCCTCGAGGAGGACGGCCGCCAAGCACCGCGTACTGGCCGCTTTACTAACGAGGCTGACACTGACCCGGCGCTCGCGCCGAACCGCCAGTGGGCGCTGGAAGCGCTCAAGCGCAATCCGGGCGAGCACGGCATCGCGGAGGTTACCGACCCTACGGCGGTCGAAGGCCACATCACCCGCGCCAAGGAGCTCGGCACCGAGTGGGGCAAGCGCCCTGCCGACGAGCGCGCCGCCGCACTGGAGGCCGTGGCAGATCAGATTGCATCTCAGCGCGGCAAGTTCATCTCCGTGGCTGCGTATGAGGCCAATAAGACCGTTACCCAGACCGACCCTGAGGTCTCTGAGGCGATTGACTTCTGCACCTACTACGGCCAGTCCGCGCGCCTGCTGGAGGAGTCCTACTCCGAGTTCACCCCGCACACCGTCACCGTGGTGACCCCGCCATGGAACTTCCCCATTGCCATCCCCACCGGTGGCATTGCGGCGTCCTTGGCGGCGGGCTCGGCGGTCATCGTCAAACCAGCCCCGCAGGTAGTTCACTGCGGCAAGCTCGTGGTGGAGGCCTTCCGCACCGCCCTCGAAGCCCAGGGCTTGGATCCAGATTTGGTGCAGCTGGTGCTGACTGATGAAGCCGAGGCTGGCAAGGCCCTGCTCTCCCACGATGACGTGGACAATGTCATCCTCACCGGCGCCTCCGATACCGGCGCGCTCTTCCGTTCCTGGAAGCCGAAGATGAATATTATGGCGGAAACATCCGGCAAGAACGCGCTCATCATCACCCCTGCGGCCGACCCAGACTTGGCCATCGATGACCTCTACAACTCCGCCTTTGGCCACTCCGGCCAGAAGTGCTCGGCGGCATCCCTGGTTATCTTCGTCGGTGCGGCTGGTAAGTCCGAGCGCCTACGCACCCAGCTGCTAGATGCCGTCAAGACCCTTAAGCCAGGCCCGGGCTTCGATATCACCACCACCATGAACGGCCTAGCGGAAGAGCCGAGCGAGAAGCTCCTGCGCGGTTTGACCCAGCTCGAGCCGGGTGAGAAGTGGCTCCTCAAGCCGGAAAAGCTCAACCAGGAAGGCACCCTGTGGTCCCCGGGCATCCGCGATAATGTGCAGCCGGGCTCCTGGTACCACAAGAATGAGTGCTTCGGCCCCATCCTCGGCATCATGTACGCCGATACTTTGGAAGAGGCCATTGCCTGGCAGAACGACACCGGCTACGGCCTGACTGGCGGCATCCACTCGCTTGACGACGCCGAGATTGAGTACTGGATCGACAACGTTGAGGTGGGCAACGCCTACGTCAACCGCGGGATTACCGGTGCGATTGTCCAGCGCCAATCCTTCGGCGGTTGGAAGAAGTCCGTCATGGGACCAGGCGCCAAGGCTGGCGGCCCGAACTACGTGGCACAAATGGGTGAGTGGGCCGATGGCGAGCTCAAGCCGCGCAACGTGGACATTGCCCCAGCAAGCCTCGCCGCACTGCACCGCCTGCGCGATAACCTCTCTGACAAGCTCACCGAGGAGGACATCACCTGGCTGTGGCGCGCCGCGGAGCTAGACCAGGTGGCCTGGCAGGAGGAGTTCGGCCGCAACCACGACCGCACCGGCCTGGTCTCTGAGGCTAATATCTTCCGCTACCGTCCACTTCTGACCAAGCTGCGCGTGCGCGTCGGCGAAGGCTACGAGCTGCGCGAGGTTGCTCGCCAGGTGCTGGCCGCCGCCATCACCGGTACTGCAACGGAAATCTCCGCCACCCCGGAGGTTGCCACCCAGCTGCAGGATCTCGGCTTCGACGTCAAGGCCATCACCGACGAGGCTTTTGCTACCGACGTGGCCAATGACGCCTCCTCCCGCGTGCGCGCCGTGGGCACCGTGCCGGATTCCATCTACGAGGCCGCGGTGCGCTCCAACTCCGTGGTGCTGGACCAGCCTGTGCTTGCCGACGGCCGCCGTGAGCTCATGCCTTACCTGCTTGAGCAGGCAGTTTCGGTTACCATGCACCGCTTCGGCATTATCCGCAACGTAGGTAACCTGCGTGACGAGTAATTCCCGGCCGCGTCAGCGGACGCGTTAAAGGTACTGAAGGGAGGTAGCGCCCCGCCCGTGGGCCGCTACCTCCTTTCTCGTATATGCGCTGCGAGTTTTATGTGGCATAGTGGTAGACAATGTCTACGTCACATAATTCGTCTTCCCGCGACGAGGCCAAGCGCCCGTCTGCGCAGGAAAAAGGCAACGCAACACAGATCCAAAAGCCGGGCGAGGAAGATTCGCATACCCTCGTCTCTTATGATGATGCGCACCTTGGTGCAGAGGCTGCCAGCGAGCACCCTGCCGAGCGCGACGATAAATCCGCCGTCCTGGCCAAGGACTTCCGCACCATGGCCAAGGTCTCGGTGGTCTTTATCCTCATCGTCGCCGGCCTAGCGCTTGCTGGCTACCTGCTCAAGTTCATTTGGGTAGGCCTGCTGCCGGTCCTGCTCGCCATCCTCGTCTCCACGGTGCTCTATCCGATCAGCGCTTGGCTGCGTGGTAAGGGATTCCCGCGCTCGCTCGCGGCGGTAAGCACCTTGCTCGGTCTCATCATTATCTTCTGCGGTGTTTTCGCCGCCATGGCCCCGGTTGTCACCAACCAAAGCCAGACACTCATTGACCAAGCTGAAGATGGCATCAGTCAACTCACGGAAATGGTGGAAGAGTCCCCCATCGATATCCAAAGTGACCAGCTACAGTCCGTGCTCGAAGACGTGGTCAAGTTTGCCAAGGGCCAAGCCTCTACCATCGCTACCGGCGTTATCTCTGGTTTCTCGATGGCCAGCTCCATCGTCGTGGCCGCGCTGATCATGCTCTTTGTCACCTTCTTCATCATTAAAGACGGCGACAAGTTCCTGCCGTGGCTACGCAAATACACCGGCAATTCCACCGGCTGGCACGTCACGGAACTCGGTTCCCGCATTTGGAAGACCTTGTCTGGCTTCATCCAGGCGCAGGCCGCGGTGGCCATGGTGGACGCAGTCCTCATCGGCCTTGGCCTGTGGGTGCTGCAAGTTCCGCTCGCGCTCGTCATCGCCGTGGTGACGTTCTTCGCCAGCTTCATCCCGATCATCGGCGCGGTCACCGCCGGTGCGCTCGCCATCATCATCGCGCTGGTCTCCAATGGCCTGACCAACGCGCTGCTGGCGCTTGCACTTATCATCATCGTCCAGCAAGTAGAGGGCAACGTCCTCCAGCCCATGCTGCAGTCCAAGGCCATGGGCCTGCACGCTGCGGTGGTCCTGCTTTCCGTGACCGTCGGCTCCACCCTGGCCGGCATCGTGGGCGCCTTCCTCGCCGTCCCCGTGGCCGCAACCATCGCCGTTGTCGTGCGCTACCACGCCGAGATGGCCGCGCTGCGCTCCGGCGAAGTCGAGCCCTCCGATATAGACATCATCACCGGCTCCAAGGACGATCCTGAAGACTTCAGCGACTTCACCTACGAACACGATGAGACCCCACGCGACAAGGTAGAACAGCTCTACCAGTCCATGAGCCCGCTGAGCTAAGACTCAGCCACAACAAGCAGCGCGCCGGTCCTCCCCGGCGCGCTTTTTAGTTTTTAGCGCAGAAAGCCTAGGTCCGTAGCGGCCGAGGCGAGCTGGCGCGCACCGCAGTCAAGGACGTTGGCCCAGGTGCCCTTGGATTCCTCATTGGCGGAATCGGAGACCTGCTTGAGCAGGGTGCAGGGCACCTCGAAGCGCTGGCATACTGCGGCGATGGAATAGCCTTCCATGTCGCACAGCTGCGATTTCTTGGCCAGCTCGGTGCGCAGGGCGGTATCGGAGACAAACATGTCGCCCGTGGCCAGTCCGCGCACCGGCAGGCGGCCGGAGGTCTCGAGCTCGATGGCCTCTGGCAGCAGGTAGCGGTTGATATCGGTAAGCACTTCTAACTTGAAGTCATGCTTGGTGACCTTGCCTATTTCGAAGACGCCAGCCATGCCGTCGACAAGCGCGCCGGCCGTGCCAATGTTGACCACGCGATCGGGAAGGGCGCCGTTAGCGCGGGCGTCGGCAAGAGCTTCCGTCAGCGCAATGGCCGCCGGAACCGTACCGATTCCGGTGATGAGCAGGGGTTCGCCTTCCGGAATGTGGGCGGCTTCCGCGTCCACAGCGGCGACGAAAAGGGTGCGTCCGTTGAGATTCTCCATGCCTGCGAGAATACCTGCCCGCCCTAGTCAAAGTTCAATGTGCGGTTCTTCTGACGCAGGCGAATCGTAATGTTTTTCTGGCCAGCGCCAAGGGCAATGATTTTCCCGCTGAGCACCCGGGCGACGGCCAGGTCTTCCTCCGTCGGTGCTTCGGCCGCGACCCGCGCCGTAGGCAGCCAAGCATCGTGCGGGTCTGGCGCGCCGAGGTGAATGAGCCGTTCGCGCTCCACGTCGATCCAATAGCCCTCCGTGGCCATGAAGCGATCGTGACTCCCCTCGAAGGAATCGCGGCGCCAGCCGCCCTCGGCCACGCGGAAGACAAAGGGGCAATAGCCAAAACGCGAAGGCACGATATAGCGCGTCTGGGGGCTGACGCGCCAATGGCCGCGCGCGGAGCTCCACACTTGGCGGTATGTATCGGCCAAGCTCATGCCCAGACGCAGGCGCTGCTGCCTGTCTTCGTCCAACCCGGCACCATCTACCTGGGTGTTTAGCTCCCCGAGCCGCGTGGCATCGGCCACGTACATGCCCAGCCACGCTTCCTCCGGAGTGGTGTACGGGCCGGTGATATCACGGTGGAAGGAATCCGGCACAGCTCTTTCCGCGTCCTGGGGCAGGCGCTGGCGGGCGGCAAAGGCCCACAGGCGCGGATGCCCCATGCGGTACAGCATCACCGTCGCCCGCGGCAGGCGGTCGTGCACCTGCTGGCGCGTCAGATAATCACCCGCGCTAATGCGTCGGAGCAGCCGCTTAGCGACGTCCCCCTCTACCTGCTGCTCCACTCCCGGCGCGACCTCCATCTCCGGTAACTGGCTAAGCAACATCAGATCGATGATGTCCCCCAGGTCAAAGACCTTGCTCAAGTCCGTCTGTGCTTCAGATCCAAAAGCCTCAATTGCGTCATAGCCCAAGGCACCGCCCAAACGGCGGATGAGATCCGGGGACACGCTCACCCGGTTGCGAGTTGCATGTAATTCCGCAGCATTGAGATTGCGCTCCAAGCCCACGAGGGCTCCTTTCTCCCCCTCATCGGGGATTTAATTCTTGGTCATGCTTGGGATTAAGCCGGACATTGGCCTTTGTGGACTTCTTTCATTGCGTCCCTTTCGCGGAGCAAGAACATTGTTAAGAAGCCTTCCTAGGGGATTTGGGAACTCTCCGCTTCGCCACCGTTGATTCTCCGTCTCCCAACAGATGACAACCTTAATCCTTAAGGGTTACATCGTGAAAGATTCATTACGTTGCAAATACCCCTTTCATAGTCCGACTCGAGAGAATTCTTGCAACTCATATGGCTACAGTATGACACGGAATGATTCTTAACCATTCCCTCTTCTTTCGCATTTCTCTCTCTGGACAGCGCACAAAGGAGCATTGCCTTTGAACGACAAGAATTCTTGGGGTTCATCAGATTCAACCCCATATTCAGATTCGTACGAATCTGCCTCCCCTGTACAGGACTCCGGTACTGGAACAAACACTAACTCTTCAGGCAAAGGCAAGCGCACCGCAATTATTGTCGTTGCCGTCCTAACCGTTATCGCGCTAATCAGCGGAGGTGCCTGGGCGCTAACGGGAAACAAGAATTCTGATGGTTCGAGCAGCGCTGAACCGAATTTTCATTCTCAAGAGAACAACAGCGAGGAAACCACTAAACAGGCGACTTCTGAAAAAGAATCCACGCCCGAGGAGAAAGCTAAGACTACACAAGCTAAGGGCGCTAGCACTGGACCTTCCACAGAGGAAAAGTGTGGAACGTTAGCCAACAACCTAATGGACGTTCCAATTGGCACGCTTCAGCTGTTTTGCGATGGCACCTGGCTTTACATGGCCCAAAAGCAATCCTCAAATTATGGACTGTTCTACTGGACCGATAATGAGTGGAAGTTGTACCGGTCTGACAATACCACTGGAGACTCCGTCAATCAGTGCTACGACAAGGGCAAGTTGGACACGGCTGGCGCCCCGAAGGAGCTGACCAACCAGCTCCAACTCTGCGATGCACAGCAAACGCAAACTCCAAAGGTTCGCGACACGCCCATTACCGCTGAGGAGGAATTTCCGCCAGAAGATTATTGGTACGGCGAATGCGATGGCAGCTACGTACTCATCGCGGAATCGGTCATCATCCCGCCGGCAACTGATCCGATTTCTGAGCCCTACCGAGTGCACAAGAAGTACCCAGGCTCCAAGATCATCCGGGGCAGCGCATGTAGTTCCCTGCGCAGCCGCACTGAAAGCGGCTCTGTCTATGCCATTATCTACGAAGCCGGCCACAGCGTGGACAAGGTCTGCGAGCTCAAGGCCAAGTATGGCGGTAATGCCCGTTCCCTCAATAATGACGCGGATTTCTCTGACCCCTGCTAACCCCGATTCCGCGTTCGATTCCCTGTCACTCCCCTTCTGCTGCGTTGTCTCCCTACACCCGATACAACGCAGCGTGCACCCCTTTGACTTTTCATCTACCGCCTCAATTTGAAAGCAATACCTTATGCCTAAATCATCTGCCCACCTAGGCCGTATAATCATTGCAGCGAGTGCGACGCTCATTAGTTTCTCCCTGGCTTCCTGCGATGACGAAACTTCGCATACAACCGCGCAGGAGTTTTCAGTTGAGTCGACGACAATGTCCTCTACAGAAGAAAACAGCGATGCCAAGCTGGAAGAATCACCCATTGACTCTACTGCGACGGAAGAAGAACCTACTCGGCCGGTGCCTCCGAACGTCGTGATGGATGACGAGCAGCCAAGCCCGGAAGCCGACACCGCCTCGTCGTGTGGTGCAGCTGATGCCCAAACGGCATTCTCCGAGGGAGTATCCCAAGTCGCTCCATGGGGCACCATCGGGTGGGAGCTTTTCGATTCCTCAGGCTACGATCCCTGTGCATCTCTATCGTGGGAAACGCTGATGGTTGAGGGAGGAACTAGTTCTTCACCGTTCCACATCATGTTGTTTAACCATGGCGAATACTTAGGCACCGCAACGGCAAAGCCCTATGGATTCGCCCCCACTATTGAGCGCGTGAGTGACTCCGAGATCGCGGTAACCTACCACTGGCCACGCGAAGGTGAAGGCAACGCGAACCGCTCCGGTACGACTGACGCTGGCTTCCGCTGGGATGAAGGCCAGCAAAAGGTCATCATGTCCGGCGACGTACCGCCAACGGGATAGAAAGTCTAGGATCGTCATTCCGGCTTTTCTTGGCCAGCGTTGTTGCTATTCTCGGGTTTGACTCGGCTTCCTGCTAATAGTCCTGCGAAAGGAAACTCGACCATGCTAAACAGCCTCGACCGTTTCTTGCTTCAACTGCGTTCCGCAGCAGCAGTGACTAGCGCCGGTGTTCTCTGCCTTTCCTTAGCAGCCTGTGAAAGTAATTCTGCGGATCCAGAAGATTCGCCTTCTTTCTCTGCTGCAAAGGAAAACGCTCCCGAAGCGGATCAAGTTACCTCTTCCACCGACGAAAGTACTGAAGAAAAGTCCGCACGAAAGACCACTACCGTAGTCGAAGCCCCTCCAGAGAAAAAGCAGCAAGAGAGCACACTAAGGCGCGGTGAAGACAATGGTGGCTCTTCTGAGTGCAGCTCTGACAATGACGAGAGTGCCTATGAAAAGGCAATCGCTCAGGTCGAACCATATCCAGGACTTGATAGTCCGTGGAAGCCTTTTGACTCCAATTTTGACCCGTGCGCAGCTCTTTCGTGGATAACCGTCACGCTTGAAGGAGCGACCGCTTCCTCGCCTTACCACATCCTGCTTTTCCACAATGGCGAATACCTAGGAACGGCCACCGCCAAGGCATACGGGTTTTCGCCAAAGGTCAGCCGAGTGGATGATTCCGAGATTGCAGTAACCTACCGCTGGCCAAAGGAGGGTGAGGGCAACGCTGAAGCATCGGGGACAACACAAGCCGGCTTCCGTTGGGATGAAGGTGCACAAAAGGTAGTCATGTCCGGCGACGTTCCGCCTATGCAATAGTTCGATGTAAAACAAGCACGTTTCGCTAAACTGTCACCAGTTTGGCGGCGAAACGTGCTTGTTTTGCGCGCTGCGTGACGCCAAGCGGCGGTCCGGGATTCGCAGGAGTGTGCGGAAGCCAAGAAATGGCCGCGTTCTAGGCTTTCGCGGGGAGCCAGAAGCGGTTATCGTGGCCACAACGTAGCCGAAGGAGAGATAGGGATGAGCGAGAAGACGTTTCAGCAGAAATTCGGGGCTTTCGCGCTGATGGCGGCGATTGTCCTGCTGATCGTGAACTTAACCGTAGTAGGGCCTACGGTGTTCGGTATCTCCACGCCGCTGCTCCTCGGAATCACGGGCATCATAATGATGCGCAATGAGAGAAGCAGCAGCGGCGCACAGGATGACTAACGCAGGCGGTGGCCTACGAAGCCGGCGGCAAGCGTGTTGCCGGAGGATTGATCGATGAGCAGGAAGTTGCCCACCGCACCGCGGGCGGCGTAGTTCTCGACGGGGAGCTCGGCCTGGGTCTGGATAGTGATGTGGGCGATGTCGTTCATGGCGACGGACTCGGGATCTTCCACATCGGAAACGCCATCAAGATCCAGGGTGCGGGTGACAGCGGCGACGCGGGCCTTAACCAGGGAGGATCCGTAGCGCAGCTTGAGCATCTGGCCGGGCTTGATGTCCTTTTCGGTCAGGCCTACAACGGTGGCGTCGAATTCGCGGGTGGCCGCGGGGCGTTGGGAGCCGGCGATGAGATCGCCGCGGGCGAGATCGATATCGTCGGCAAGCAGGAGCGTCACGGAGTCGCCGGTGGCGGCGGAGTCGGCCGGACTGTCAGCAGTGTCGATCTGGGTGATGGTGCTGGTGCGGCCCTCGGGAAGGCCAACCTCATCGCCTACCGAGATGGAGCCGGCCTTCACGCGGCCGGCGTAGCCGCGGTAATCGGAGGCATGCTCACGGATGACGTACTGGATGGGGAAACGGAAATCCAGCTCATCGGCGCGGCCGGTGGCCACAGGGACGGTCTCGAGAACCTCGAGGACGGTCGGGCCGGTGTACCACTCCATGGTGGCGGAGCGCTCGACCACGTTATCGCCCTTGAGCGCGGAAATCGGCACCACGGTGGTATCGGTGATACCCAGGCGGGTGGCGATCTGGTTGAACTCGGACTCGATATCGCGGAAAACCTGCTCGTCATAGTCCACCAGGTCAATCTTGTTCACCGCGAGGACCACATGGCGCACGCCCAGGAGGGCGGCGACATTGAGGTGGCGGCGGGTTTGTTCGACAACGCCATGGCGGGCGTCGATAAGAAGCACCACCACCTGGGAGGTGGACATGCCAGTGACCGTATTACGGGTGTACTGCACGTGGCCGGGGGTATCGGCGAGGATGAAGGTGCGCTTATCCGTGGCGAAGTAGCGATAGGCCACGTCGATGGTAATGCCCTGCTCGCGCTCGGCACGCAGGCCGTCAACAAGCAGGGAAAGGTCCATGCCGTCAAAGCCGCGGTCGGTAGAGGTGCGCTCCATGGACTCGACCTGGTCGGCAAGAACAGACTTGGTGTCATAGAGCAGGCGGCCGACGAAGGTGGACTTGCCGTCATCAACGGAGCCGGCGGTGCACAGGCGCAGGGTATCGCGCTGCTTGAGGGCGCCGACATTCGGCGCGAGGGTCGTGGTCATCAGAAGTAGCCTTCCTTCTTGCGGTCCTCCATGGCGGACTCGGAAAGTTTGTCATCGGCGCGGGTGGCGCCGCGCTCGGAAAGGGTGGAAATGGAGATCTCCGCGAGCACCTCGTCCGGGGTCGCTGCGGTAGATTCCACGGCGCCGGTGCAGGACATATCGCCCACGGTGCGGTAGCGCACGGTGCGGGTTTCCAGCTCCTCCCCCTCGGCCGGGCCGCCCCATTCACCAGGCGCTAGCCACATGCCATTGCGCTTGAATACCTCGCGCTCATGCGAGTAGTAAATGGAGGGCAGCTCCAGTTCGCGGGCGCCGATGTATTCCCAAATATCGGACTCGGTCCAGTTGGAGATGGGGAAGACGCGGACGTTTTCGCCGGCCATCTTGCCGCCGTTGTATAGATCCCATAGCTCGGGGCGCTGGCGACGGGGATCCCAGCCGCCGAAGGAATCGCGGATGGAGAAGATGCGCTCCTTGGCGCGGGCGCGCTCCTCATCGCGGCGAGCGCCACCGCAGACGGCGTCGTACTCACGCTCGGCGATGGTCTCTACCAGCGGCACGGACTGCAGCGGGTTGCGGGTACCATCGGGACGCTCCTGGAGGTCGCCGCGGTCAATCCAGTCCTGGACGCGGGCGACGTGCAAGCGAGCGCCGGATTCTTCCACGAGGCGGTCGCGGAAATCGATGACCTCGGGGAAGTTGTGGCCGGTATCGACATGGAGCAGCTCAAACGGCACCGTGGCTGGGGCGAAGGCGCGGCGGGCTAGCTCGAAGACAACGACGGAGTCCTTGCCGCCGGAAAAGAGGATGCCTACCTTGTCGAACTGCCCGGCCACCTCGCGCAGGATGTGGATGGACTCGTTTTCTAGGTCTTTTAAGTGTGGAGAAAGTGTGCTCATTATTCGTGTAACCCGCATTCTGTCTTGCCGTCTGCAAATACGCGCCCGGACCGGGCATCCTCGCCTTCGCCAACCGGGAAGGTCAGCGGGGCGCAGCCGATGGAGCGGTATCCCTGCAGGGTGAGTGGGTGGGTGATGAGGTCGTTGTCCGCGATATAGCGGTCCGTATCGTCCAGATCCCAGGTGATGATGGGAGAGATCTTCAGCCGTCCGGTGCGGTCGAGGCTCAGCGCTGGGGCGGTGGCGCGGTGTTCGGAATCGGCGCGGCGCAGGCCGGTGACCCAGCCAGCATATGGGTCCATCGCCATATTCAGCGGCTCGACCTTGCGCATGCGGTTATAGGCCGCGGTATCGCGAGCGTAGAGGCGCGGACCATACACCTCGTCTTGCTCTTCCGGGGTGAGCAAAGGCAGCACGCGAACAAGTGGGAGGTCCGGGTAGCGCTTTTCTACCTCGTCGGCTACCTGCAGGGTTTCCTGGAAGTGCCAGCCGGTATCGATGAAAAGCAGGTCTGCATCGAGCCCAGCACGGTGGGCAAGCTCAGCCAAGACCGTATTTTCCATGGACATGGTCATGGCCAAGCGGCCGGGTGCGTGCTCGGCGGCCCATTCGGTAATGGTTTCCGCTGAGGCGTCATAAAGCTTATCCGCCCACTGGTCCACCAATTGCTGGTTGCGCGCGGCTACCTCGGCGTCCAGCGGCGCGGTATCGCGCGTGCCTTCCGGGGAGATGCTGGGGTCGCGGTAGTTCTTGCCACCGTCCAGCAGGTTCGTCGTTGGGTTCATGCCGTCACACATTAGGCAAAAGCCCAAGGCGGTGCAGGAGATTGTGCGCGAAAAGCCGCTGAGCTTGGCGGGAGGTGCGAATAAAAAGTTTCCAATCCGTACCAAGCGGACTAGATTTACAGACAAGACAGTCTATTGCGGGCGTCCGCGCCCCGCACAAGGAGGCACTTTCATGCAGCGTATAGCAATCATCGGGGAGGGCCCGGCAGCCCTATCCACCGCCGAGAAGCTTGTCAGCGCTGGCATGTGTGTGGACCTCATTACCCAATGCACCGCACCATTCGGTCTACTCCGCCGCTTTGCTGGCCTCGCAGGCGTGCTTTCCGACGCCGTCTCAGGATCCCACTGCGGCCCCGGCACCACTCCCCGCTTGCGCCTTATCGGCAACGTGCGGGTAGGACCAGACGGCGACATCACGCAGAACGAAATCCACCACTTGGCCGCCTCTGGCAATCGCGAGCTACTCATATTGGAGCTCAAGGCTCGCGGCGTGGCCGTCACCACATGGGAAGGCCTATGCGCCCCACCGCAGGATTTTGAAGACTGGCGCAGCGTCATCACCCGCGCACAGCTGGCTCACGTGGGGATTTAGCAGCAATTACCGACTAGCGCCCCACCCACCACCGGTATAAACTTGCACGGCTACCCAGCCACGGCAAGGAAAGGGGCGCGAGTCCATGGATCTGGTTCGCATTCTCATTACACGGTCGGCGCCGTATACGCCGTATTTCATCGCGGTACTTGTCCTGCAGGCCTTGTCAACAGCTGCCACGCTGTACCTTCCATCGCTTAATGCCAAGATCATCGATGAAGGTGTGTCTCAGGGCGATGTGGACTTCATCTGGCGCACCGGCGGTATCATGCTGGCCGTAGCCTTTGCCCAAGTCATCACCGCCATCGGCGCAGTTTGGTGCGGCAGCCGCACCGCCATGGGCGTCGGCCGAGATCTACGCGGCGAGGTCTTCCGCCACGTTAATTCCCTGTCCACTGAGGACATGAGCCGTTTTGGCACACCTACGCTTATTACCCGCGGCACCAATGACGTCCAGCAGGTGCAAATGGTCTATATGATGATGCTGAACTTCATGGTGACCGCACCCATCATGTCCATCGGCGGCATCATCATGGCCGTGCGCGAAGACGCCGGCTTGTCCTGGCTAGTGTGGGTATCCGTGGCGGTTTTGCTCGGTACCATCTCCGTTATCATTTCCCGCCTCATGCCGCTCTTCCGTTCCATGCAGGACAAGCTGGATTCCATCAATGGCACCCTGCGCGAGCAGATCACCGGCATCCGCGTGGTGCGTGCCTTCGTGCGCGAGGCCTATGAGTCCGAGCGCTTTACCGAAGAAAATAAGAACATCACCCGCCTGTCCTTGAACATCGGCCGGCTTTTCGTGGTGATGTTCCCGCTCATTACGGTGATCCTCAACGTGGCCACGGGCGCGGTCCTGTGGTTTGGCGGTCACCGCGTGGATGAGGGCTTAGTCAACGTCGGCTCGCTCACCGCATTCCTGCAGTACCTGCTGCAGATTCTGGCGGCGGTCATGATGGGCACCTTCATGGCGATGATGCTGCCGCGCGCCATTATCTGTGCCCGCCGCATCACCGAGGTGCTCCAGCACGAGCCCTCCATTACTCCACCCAGCTCCACCACCTCTCCGGAGACCTGCGTGGGCACGGTGGAATTTCGCAATGTGGGCTTTTCCTATGCCGGTGCGGATGCGCCGGTGCTAGAAGACATTTCCTTTACCGCTCAGCCCGGCACCACTACCGCCATCATCGGTTCAACGGGCTCGGGCAAGACCACCCTGGTTTCCCTCATCCCACGCCTGTACGTCCCCACCGAGGGCCAGGTGCTTATCGACGCCACCCCTACCACCTCCCTGGCCCGCCAGGACATCGTCCAGCGCGTCTCCCTCGTCCCGCAGAAGGCTTACCTTTTTAGCGGCACGGTGGCCTCTAACCTGCGCTTGGGCCGCCCCGAAGCCACCGATGAAGAGCTCTGGGAGGCGCTGCGCGTGGCCCAAGCTGACTTCGTTGAGGACCTAGATATGCCCATATCTCAAGGCGGCACGAATGTCTCCGGCGGCCAGCGCCAGCGCCTGTCTATCGCGCGCATGCTTGTTGCCCGCCCACTGGTCTACCTCTTCGATGATTCCTTCTCCGCGCTGGACGTGGCCACCGATGCCAAGGTGCGGGCGGCAATGCGCGCCTCGTTTGCCGAGCGCGAAAAGCCGGTGACCAGCATTATCGTCGCCCAGCGCGTGGCATCCATTCGGGATGCCGACCAAATCCT
This sequence comes from Corynebacterium sp. S5S1, assembly GCF_001913985.1. Taxonomy (NCBI): domain Bacteria; kingdom Bacillati; phylum Actinomycetota; class Actinomycetes; order Mycobacteriales; family Corynebacteriaceae; genus Corynebacterium; species Corynebacterium sp. S5S1. Next base: position 114,755 of record NZ_MKXT01000005.1, on the reverse strand, counting down.
AGTGCTGGACGCCGGCCGCATCGTTGACCGCGGCACCCACGAGGAACTCCTGGGCCGCTGCTCGGTCTACCAAGAAATCGTTGATTCCCAAGAAACCGCCGGTGTGGCAGGGGGCGAAAACTAATGGCTGAAAACACCACCTCTACCGCCGAGTCCACGGATGCCGGTTTTGATCCGATGGGCGGCTCCGCACCCCGTCAGGCCAAGAATTTCTGGCCCTCCACCAAACGCCTTTTCTCCCTGCTTGCTCCCTTCAAGCGCCGCCTGTGGGCCGTCGCGGCAATGAACATAGTCTGCATCTTCTTGGCCGTGGTAGCCCCGAAGATCATGGGCAAGGCCATGGACGTCATCTTTGCCGGCGTCATTTCGCGCAACCTGCCCTCTAATATTTCCGCCGAGCAAGCCATTGCGGGCATGCGCGCTGAGGGCCAGGACCGCTTTGCGGATATGGCTTCCGCGATGGACTTCATCCCCGGTGAAGGCATCGATTTTAAGCACCTGGGCACGCTCATCATCACCGTGATCGCGATGTACATCGTCTCCTCTGGCTTCCAGTGGTGGCAGGGAGCCATCCTCAACAAGTTAAGCATGGATATCGTGTTTGACCTGCGCGAGCGCGTGGAGGCGAAGATTAATGCGCTGCCTCTCAACTACTTTGATTCCCAGCAGCGCGGCGATATCCTCTCACGTACCACCAATGACATCGACAACATGCAGCAGGCCCTGCAGGAGGCGCTATCGCAGCTGTTTTATGACGCGCTGCTGGTCATTGGCATCACCATCATGATGTTCAGCGTCTCCTGGCAGCTCGCTCTGGTGGCCCTCCTGTCCCTGCCGCTTACCGGTCTAGTTATCGGCGTCATCGGTAGCCGCTCGCAGCGCCAGTTCACAACGCAATGGCGCTCCACCGGTCAGCTCAACGGCCAGGTAGAAGAATCGTTCTCCGGCCACGACCTAGCCATCGTCTTCGGCCGTACCGAGGCCATGACGGAGGAATTCGACAAGCGCAATGAGGAGCTCTACCGCTCCGCAGCTAAGGCCCAGTTCCTGTCCGGCATCATGATGCCCATCATGCAATTCCTGTCCTACCTGTCTTATGTGGCCATTGCGATCCTGGGTGGTCTGCGCGTGGCCAATGGCCACATGACACTGGGCGCTGCCACTGCCTTCATCCAATACTCCCGTGAGTTCAATCAGCCGTTAGGCCAGCTCGGCGGCATGATGCAGCAGGTGCAATCCGGCGTGGCCTCGGCCGAGCGCGTCTTTGAGCTTCTCGACGCCGAAGAGCAAGCCCCCGACACCACCGACGAGGACCTTCCCGGCCGCGCCCAAGGACTCGTGGAGTTCCAAGGCGTTGACTTCTCCTACGCAAAGGATAAAGAGCTCATCACCGGCCTCAACCTGCGCGTGGAGCCCGGCCAAACCGCGGCCATTGTCGGCCCCACCGGTGCCGGCAAGACCACCCTGGTCAACCTACTCATGCGCTTCTATGAGCTAGATGGCGGTCAGATTCGCATTGATGGGCACGATATCGCCCGTATGCCTCGCCATACCCTGCGTTCCCAGGTGGGCATGGTGCTCCAGGACGCCGTGCTCTTCAAGGGCTCGATCCTGGAGAACATCCGCTACGGCCGCTTGGATGCGACGGACGAAGAAGTCATCGCTGCGGCAAAGGCGACCTATGTGGACCGCTTCGTGCACGCGCTGCCCGATGGCTACGACACCATCATCGACCAAGACGGCGGTGCTATCTCGGCCGGCGAGCGCCAACTCATCACCATTGCCCGCGCCTTCTTGGCCCAGCCCGCGCTGCTCATCCTTGATGAGGCCACCTCTTCGGTCGATACCCGTACCGAGGTCCTCGTCCAAGAGGCGATGAACGCGCTACGCGCGGACCGCACCTCCTTCGTCATTGCCCACCGTTTGTCCACCATTCGCGATGCTGACCTCATCCTCGTCATGGAAAACGGCACCATCGTGGAACAAGGCTCGCACGACGATCTCCTTGCGGCCCAAGGCGCATACTGGCGCCTGCATCAGTCCCAGTTCGCTCAAGGGTAGGTCTTCGCCGGCGGTGAGCTACTCCAGCCCTACCGTCACGGTCGGCGCACTGAAGTGAGCACCCTTGAGGTTCACCAGCTCAAGGGTGACATCGCGCAGCTCGAGATGGTCCATGACTACATCGGGCACTTCCGCATCGGGGACGGGGTGAGCCTCTGGAATACCAAGTTTGTCCAACACGGCATTGATATCGTCGCGGCTTAAATCGATTTCCGCCCGGGGTGCAGAAACCTTACCCACTGCCGGGGTGGCCTTAAGCTCGGTAGCCATAATGGTCACCGGTCCGCCGCGTACCCCGGTGGTGTCCCCTCCCGTGGTTAGCATGCCATCGCCATAGCGGCCAGGCAGCGTGATCCCAAGGTTGTCGATGTCGAGGTTCTCGCCCTTCAGCTCCAGGACCCGCACATCACCGCTGGCGGTGGGGAAAGTACCCAAGGACACGGTGACACTCTTCGTCAGCGTCACCGTATCCGCGAAGACGGTACTGAAGTACGGAACCGCCGGGGCGTCTTGTGCATTAACCCGTTCGGAACCGCTCACACCGCACACGACCAAGGCACAGGTGAGTACAGCCAAGCAGCTACGCGCCGCCCGCGGCATCGCCCTCGTCATTGCTCTGCTGCTCCCTTGGCGCGGCGCTTTTTCTCACCTGGCTGCCACGCAAAGGTAAAGGCCCCGCCAATGATGCCGAGCAGGGAGCCGATGATGAAGCCGCCCAAATTGGACGTCGGCAAGGCGATAATGGCCACGATGATGCCTAGCACACCGACATAATTCGAGGTTGCCGGCTGGAACCACGCACCAAGGCCGAACATGGCTAGCAAGACGCCGATAAGCAGCGTAGATACGCCAGAAATAGTGGAGATCATGACCAAAAGGTCAGAGATCCGGATGGTGATATAGGCCGGCGCGGCAATGATGATGCCGGACAAAATGAGCAACAGTCCGGGAAGGAAGGGCCGGCCGTTGCGCCAGCGGCGGAAGCGCCGCCACAGGCTGGGCTTAGATTCCTCCTCGCCCGTTGCCTCCGCCACCGGGAGGGTCTGCGTGTCTTCCGTGGTCGACTCAGCAGCCATTATCCGAACCCCTCCGCACCGTTACTCCGACGTTCTTGGCAGAAAGGCGCTGTGCACCCACGGAGGTGGCCTTTACATCATCCGCTTTGAGGGAGACCTGCTTGGAATACAGGCCCCACGCGCCAGGATCCGCGGTATCGCTGAGCTGATTCGCATCGATACCCACGTTGACATCCTGCATCACCAAGGAGCCATCCACGTCGGTCGCACCGACCAGCAGGCTATCGGACTCCACGCTGCCCTCGCCCTCAGCCTTCAACGCTAGGGTGGCCTCCCCACCAACGCCGGGTACCTTCGGAACTGTCACGGAAAGGCAGAGATCTGAGACCTTGGCATGGTCCAGCTTGATGCGCGCGACAGGAAGGTGCTCTTCGGCCTTTTGATCATCATCAACAAAAAGCGAAAAGCCCTCTCCATCCAAGTGCCCCATGGTGATCTTGAAAAAGCTACCGGAAAGGGCCAGGTTCGCGGTCAAGCCGCCCTGCGCCACGGCGAATCCAGTAACACCAAAGGCAGCAAGGCCTGCGGTCAAGGCCACCGCGGCCTTGGTGATATTTGTTTTGCCCATGGCGGTTTGCCCTTTCTGCGGCGGTCTAGGTCCTCTTCTTGGCGGGTTCGGCCACGCTGCGGCCACCAGCACTGGCTATACTCCGCCGCCGTGCACAGCACGTTTAGCAGAATATGGCGGCCGAGTTTCTCATCTTGACAGTGTACAGCCCACCCCGCCGTGATACCGCACTGAATGCAGACTCTCTGATTTCCACCCCTAGGCTTTAAGGTAGATAACAACGTGGAGCATCAGTATTAAAGGAGCACGCATGACCACCGTGTTCGGTTGGATAGCTATAGCCGCATCGATTCCGGTGTGGCTGTACTTTTTCACCCGCGTATGGGCCCTCTTTAAGTTCATCCGCTCCGGCGGACCTAGCCAGCTCAAGCGCACCGATAATATAGGCAAGCGTTTATGGCGCGTTATTGCAGAGGTCTTTGGCCATTCCCACTTCAAGGGCAAACCTCTGATTAATGCCGCCCACTGGTTGGTGATGGTGGGATTCCTTTTCGGCATCCTGGTGTGGTTTGAGGCCTATATCCAAACCTTCGCACCGAATAAGGGCTGGCCGTGGCTCAGCCACTGGCCGGTCTACCACTTCGTTGAGGAAATCTTGGGCATCGCGACGGTCCTACATCGGCGTGCGCCTCAAGCTTGGCGATACCGAGCGGGGCAGCCGCTTCTTCAACTCCCAGACCGCCTCGGCGCGCTGGGTAGAGTTCATTGTCTTTTCTGAGGGACTCGGCATGATCCTGGTGAAATCCACCAAGATCGCCACCTACGGCGGCGGCTCCGCCTGGGCGGATTTCTTGAGCATCCACTTGGCCAAGCTCTTCCCCGAATCCCCGGCGTTGGTGAGCTTTTTCGCCCTGTTCAAGCTGCTATCCGGCATGCTGTTTATCGTCTTCATTTCCCGCAATTTCCAGTGGGGCGTGATGTGGCACCGCTTCACCAGCTTTTTCAATATTTTCTTCCAGCGCAACGCCACCGGTGAAAAGGCATTGCAAGAACTGCCCACTCCAGACTTGGAAGAAGACATCACCCCGGGTAGTTGGAAGATGTTGCTGGATTCCACCTCCTGTACTGAGTGTGGCCGCTGCCAAGAACTATGCCCGGCGTGGAATACCGAAAAGCCGCTGAGCCCCAAAAAGGTCATGATGGACCTGCGCCAGGGCGCACTGGATAACTACAACCCTCACGAGGGCGTGGATGTACTGTCCATGGCCGGCGTTATCGATGATGACGTGCTGTGGTCTTGTACTAACTGCGGTGCGTGCGTGGATCAGTGCCCAACCGATATTGAGCACATCGACCACATTGCGGACCTGCGCCGTTTCAAGGTACTTGCGGAATCGGACTTCCCTTCCGAGCTCACCGGCCTGTTTAAGAATATGGAAAACAAGGGCAATCCATGGGGCCGGAATAATTCTGAGCGCCGCGCCTGGATCGATGAGGCCCGCGCCGATGGCATCGACGTCCCCATCATTGGTGAAGACGAGGCCGATTTCTCCGATATGGAATACCTGCTCTGGGTGGGCTGCGCTGGCGCTTATGATGACGATGGCCGCCGCACCACCCGCGCCGTTGTAGACCTGCTGCATACCGCAGGCGTGAAGTTTGGCGTGCTCTCCACGGGTGAGACCTGTACGGGTGACCCTGCCCGCCGCGCCGGCAACGAGTTCCTCTTCCAGATGATGGCGCAGCAAAACGTAGAAACCCTCAACAACGCCTTCGACGGTGTGCCAGAGGGCCAGCGCAAGATCATCACCACCTGCCCACACTGCTTTAACACCATCCGCAACGAGTACCCAGACTTTGACGGGCATTTCGACGTCTTCCACCACACCCAGCTGCTTAACCGCCTGGTCCGCGAGGGCTTGCTCAAGCCGGTTCCGCGCACACCGGAGAATCGCAAGCCCATTACCTACCACGATCCGTGCTTCCTCGGCCGCCACAATAAGGTATTCGATCCTCCGCGCGAGCTGCTCGAGGCCACCGGCGTGGAGCTGCGCGAGATGGACAAGAACCGCGATGAAGCCTTCTGCTGTGGCGCCGGCGGCGCCCGCATGTTCATGGAGGAAAAGCTCGGCACCCGCATCAATGACTTCCGCACCGAGCAGGCTTTGGAGACCGGCGCGGAAGAAATCGCCACCGGTTGCCCCTTCTGCAATGTCATGATGACCGGCGGCGTGAAGTCCTTGGCGCAGGATTCCGCCCCCACCCCCAAGGTCAATGACGTGGCGGTTATGCTGCGCAATTCCATCTCCCTCGACGAGTCCGGCACCCTCCCTGAGCCCCATCCCAAGGCGTTCCTTGCTACCCCCGTCCGCCACCAGAAGTCCGCGGGCGCCACTGACGCCCCGCTTGCCGACGCCCCTACTTCCGCCACCCCAAATACCACCCACACCCCAGATGCATCGGCACCAGCGCCAGCCCCCGCCGCTCCTGCAGCACCTGCCGCACCCGCAGCGCCGGCTGCACCGCAGACTCCTGCAGCACCGAGTGCACCCACCCCTCCAAGTGCTCCAGCAGCACCTACGCCACAGGCACCAGCCGCTCCAACACTGCCAAGCGCACCCACAACGCCCGCGGCCCCGGCGGCACCAACTGCGCCACAAGCTCCCCAGCCACCAGCGGCACCAGCTGCTCCCGCTGCGCCGAGCGCTCCTACCCCGCCAAGTGCCCCGACAGCACCTGCACCCAAGGCACCAGCAGCTCCAACACCGCCTAGCGCACCCACAACGCCCGCGGCACCGGCCGCACCAGCTGCACCGCAAGCTCCCCAAGCACCGGCAGCACCAGCTGCTCCCGCTGCACCGAGCGCACCCACCCCGCCAAGTGCCCCAGCAGCACCTGCACCCAAGGCACCAGCCGCACCGACGCCGCCTGCAGCGCCAGCAGCTCCGGCAGCACCAACGCCGCCGGCAGCCCCGAAACCTCCACAGGCTCCTGCTGCGCCCACGCCGCCAAAGGCTGAGCCGCCAGCCGCACCGACCCCGCCAGCACCTCCGGCGGCTCCGGCACCGCCGGCGTCGGAAAGCGTGCCAAAGCCACCTGAATCTGAGTAGGCGCGCGGGGGCATTGGTGCGTACGCTGTAGTCCATGCATTTTAATGCGGGACTCCCCACCGATGCCCTGCTGCTGGCGGCAGGCGCAACCGAAAATACAAATTCCCTCGTCTCTTTCGCTTGGATTATGGCCGCGGCGCTACTCGCGCCGCTGGTCTCTTATATGCTGGGCTACCGCTTGCCCTCGGTAGCTCTGCTGCTGATTTTCGGCATGATTATTGGCCCTTCCGTCCTCGACCTCGCGGCCGAGGACGAAGGAATCGAAATGCTCAAGGAACTCGGCGTGGGCGCGCTGTTCCTCCTCGCCGGCTTTGAGATTCAAATCTCTACCCTCAAAACCAAAGAAGCCGGAACGGCACTATCTACCTGGATTATCTGTGCCCTCGCCTGTGGCGTGGGCGCCTACTTCTTGGTGGATAACGTGCCAGGTGCCATCGTCGTCGCCTTGGCGCTGACATCAACGGCGCTGGGCACGCTCACGCCGATGCTGAAACAGGACCGCATTCTGGGTACCAAGGTGGGCAACTCCGTGATGATTCACGGTGCCATTGGTGAGGTCGCCCCCATTACCGCAATGGCGCTACTGCTGGGTACTCGTTCCACGCTGACGACGATGATCATTTTGTTGTTCTTCATCATCATCGCCGTTGCCGTCGCCGTCATGCCAGCGGCCATCGCCTCGGCCATCCCTTGGGTGAAGACCGCTTTTATCTCTGGTGCGGGCTCAACCAACCAAACGATTCTGCGTCTAATCATCCTTATTCTGGCCATTCTTATGGCCGTTACCGCAGTCTTTGAACTCGATATTGTGCTCGGTGCCTTTGCTGCCGGCATCATCTTGAACCGCATTATCCCGGATGAATTCCACCGCCGCCTAGAGCACCGGCTCGATGTGGTGTTTTATTCGATGCTTATTCCAGTCTTCTTTGTGGTCTCTGGCATGAGCATTAGCTGGGATACCATCGCTCATAATCCGTGGAAGGTACTGGGCATTCCAGCTCTCATCTTGGTGACCCGTGGCCTGCCCGTCTTCTTGCGCGAAAATGTTGGGCATACCGGATCTGATATTGAAACCTTCCGCGAGCGCCTCCAAGTAAGTTTGTATTCCGCCACCGGTCTGCCAATCATCGTGGCGGTAACGTCCCTGGCGGTCAATTCCGGGATCATGGAGGCCGAGAATGCCTCGATCTTCGTCTCCGGTGGAGCGCTTACCGTCGCCATCTTCCCCTTCTTGGCCAGCCTGGTGGGCGGAAACCAGCAAGAAAAGAAGGACGAGAAGACCCCTGACGCTGAATCCAAGGACCTATAGGCTGCGTTCGCTGAGAGCACGTCCCTGGAAGGGAAGAATTTTCCTAAACTGGAAAACGTGAGTAATAACTTTGGTTCTTCCCCCATCAATCGGACTTTGCGCCTGTCCGATTCCGAGCGCAACGATGCCATCAATGACCTCGCCCGCGCCGTGGGTGAAGGCCGGTTAACCATGGAGGAGTTCGAGGACCGCTCGGACGACGTCATGCGCGCCAGCACCCACCAAGACCTCGTGCCCGTCTTCCAAGACATTCCGGCGCGTGGTTCCCACGAGGTCAAGATTTATTCCCGGGGAGACGTCACCCGTGCGCATAATGCAGGCAAGAAACCGAAGTTTGCGACTGCCCTTTCCGGCTCTGTGGTGCTTGCAGTAGCAAGCCCCACGCTGATCTTCTTGAGCGCTACCATGAGCAACCCATGGCTACTGTTAGGTGGCGTCACGGCAGCCGCCCTCATTCCAATTTTGTGGATCATGCTCTACATCGCCAAGGTAGGCCCCTCCTCGTGGCATGCACCATCCGCACGCCAGATTGAGCGGCAGCAGCTGCGTGAGATTCGCGCTCTCACGGCGCATGAGCGCGCGCAGCAAAAAATGATCGAAGAAAAGATGTGGGCCGAGCGCCGTATGCAAGCTGGCGAAATTACCGGCCAAGCCATGGATCTGGCCAAGCGGAAGTTCAGCGAGTGGAATAAAAAATAGTCATCGCCGGTGTTGAAGCATTTTGTGTCGCTGTGAATCGTGGCACAATATTCCCATGACTTCTCCCAAACACCGCATCTTTGACCAATCCGACAAACTCAAGGGCGTCGCGTATGACATCCGCGGCGAGGTCTCTGCGGAAGCGGAACGCATGGAGCTCGATGGCCACACCATCTTGAAACTCAACACCGGCAACCCTGCCGTCTTCGGCTTCGAGGCACCCGATGTCATCATGCGCGATATGATCGCCGCCCTGCCTACTTCCCAGGGCTATTCCACCTCCAAGGGAATCATTCCTGCCCGTCGCTCCATCGTTACCCGCTACGAGCTGGAGGATTTTCCACCCTTCGATATCAACGATGTCTTCTTGGGCAATGGCGTCTCCGAACTCATCAGCATGACCACCCAGGCGCTGCTTAATAATGGCGATGAGGTTCTCATCCCGGCACCGGATTATCCGCTGTGGACCGCAGCTACTTCCTTGGCAGGCGGCACCCCAGTGCACTACCTGTGCGATGAGGAGGATGACTGGAATCCATCTATCGAGGACATCGAGTCCAAGATTACGGATAAAACCAAGGCCATTGTGGTCATCAACCCGAATAACCCAACGGGTGCTGTCTACTCGCGCGAAGTTTTGCAGAAGATTGTGAACATCGCCCGCGAGCATAACCTGCTCATCTTGGCCGATGAGATCTATGACCGCATTCTTTACGACGGCGCGAAGCACATCTCCATCGCTTCGCTCGCCCCGGACCTGCTCACCATCACATTTAATGGCTTGTCCAAGGCCTACCGCGTGTGTGGCTACCGCGCTGGTTGGATGGTGCTCACCGGTCCTAAGCACCACGCCCGTGGCTTCATCGAGGGATTGGAGCTTCTGGCCGGAACGCGGCTGTGCCCGAATGTGCCAGCGCAGCACGCTATCCAGGTGGCGCTAGGTGGCCGGCAGTCCATCTACGAGCTCACCGGTACCGGCGGGCGCCTTTTGCGCCAGCGCAATATTGCCTATGAAAAGCTCAATGAGATTCCCGGCGTTTCCGCGGTAAAGCCTATGGGCTCGCTCTACCTCTTCCCGCGCTTGGATCCGAATGTGTATGAAATCCATGATGATGCCAAACTCATGCTGGATATTTTGAAGGCGGAAAAGATCCTCATGGTGCAGGGAACTGGCTTCAACTGGCCGAACCCGGATCACTTCCGCGTGGTGACGCTGCCGTGGGCATCCCAAATCGAAAACGCCATTGAGCGCCTAGGTAACTTCCTAGTGAGCTACAAGCAGTAGTTTCCCACCAGTTGCTAACGATAGTGATAATCCATAACAATATGGTGCATGGGAAGACATTCTGCGGGACCTAAATCTCAGCCGACCCCTAGTTCATGGCGTCGGCTCTCTGCTTCGATAACTCAGCATCCATGGCGATTAACTTTGCTCGGTGTGCTCGTCACAGCGCTTATTGCCACCATTGCGGGCATGGCATTGCTGTGGCCTCAGAGTCCAGCTTCCGAGCACACCTCCACTGAGTTTCAGCAAACCTATGCCCTCAACCACCCACAGGTGGAGGGCACGGTCGATACGACAGACCACTCGGCTTGCCAATCGGAACTTACTGGGCAGGCCTTCGATACGCCGCCACTTATTCCTGGGACTGAGGAAGTGCAGTGCGACCGTGCCCTAGTCAACATCACCTCCGGCGAGGACGAAGGACGCATGACCCAATTGGTCACCTACGGCAATGCCGGCGATCCGCAGCTTAAACCGGGCGACAACATTGTTCTTTCCAAGGCTAATGACCCTTCCGGTGCTGTGTCCTATGCTTTCGCTGATTATCAGCGCACCGGAAACCTAGCTCTGTGGGCAGTTATCGTGGCCGTCGTCATTATCGCTTTTGCGGCCTGGCATGGCGTGCGCGCCCTTATCGGTTTGGCGCTCAGCCTCGGCGTGATCTTTGCGTTCCTCGTCCCCGCTCTTATCGACGCCCATAGCCCCCTCTGGTCCGCCCTTGTCGCCTGTTCCGCCATCATCCTGTTCGCCGTTCCTCTTGTCCACGGCCTGAATTGGAAATCGGCATCGGCGGTGGGCGGCTCCCTTATCGCTCTCATTCTTGCAGCAGCGTTAGCGTGGGCCGCTATCGATAGTTCACAGCTACAAGGCTATAGTTCCGAGGACAACCTGAAGCTACTTCTTTATATGCCCAACGTGTCCATCGTGGGCGTGCTCTTATGCGGTTTTGTGGTCGGTGCCTTGGGCAGCCTTGCCGACGCCGCCGTGGCCCAAGCATCCACCATTACCGAACTCCACGGAGCGGACCCTGATGCTCGCCCTTCACAGCTTTTCCTCTCCGCAATGAAGGTGGGCCGCGACCATATTGCCTCAATGGTTTATACGCTAATTCTGACCTATACCGGTGCGACCTTGCCACTGCTCATGTTGATCACCGCAGCGGAGCGCCCCGCAGGCCAGATTTTAAGCAGCGATCTCGTCGCAACGGAGCTGCTGCGTTCCGGAGTAGGTGCGATGGCATTGACCCTCGCGGTTCCCATCACTACAGCCATTGCAGCTTTCACAGTGCCACAGCGCGCACAATCTTAGGGCCCTTATGCAGAAGGCTGAGCAGCGCAATAATCACGCTGCTCAGCCTTTGTATCTCAGAAGTAGAGGACCTAGAGGGTGCGCCCCAAGGCCTCGACCTTCCAGCCCGCCTGCTGCCAGTCTGCGACAGGCAGCACATTGCGGCCATCGATAATGTGCTTATTGTCCACAAGCTGGCCCGCCTGCTGCGGATCCAATTCTTTGAACTGCTTCCACTCGGTAGCCAAAATCACCAGTTCAGCCTCGCGCAGGGCATCGTCAGTGTCCGCGGCGTAATCCAAGGTTGGGAATACCTTCTTGGCGTTGTCCATGCCTTCTGGGTCATAGACGGTTACTGCCGCGCCAGCCAGCGACAGGGAACCGGCTACGGCAAGGGCGGGCGAATCGCGCACGTCATCGGAATTCGGCTTAAACGCACAGCCCAATACGGTCACGCGGTGGCCAAGCAGGGAGCCATTGAAGGCTTCCTTGGCAAGGTCCACCACGCGGTCACGGCGGCGCATATTGATAGCATCCACCTCACGCAGGAAGGTCAGCGCCTGGTCGGCGCCAAGCTCGCCAGCACGGGCCATGAAGGCGCGAATATCCTTGGGCAGGCAGCCGCCACCAAAGCCGAGGCCGGCGCCAAGGAACTTGCGGCCGATGCGCTCGTCGAGCCCAATGGCGTCGGCAAGAGCGGTAACGTCCGCGCCTGCAATCTCGCAGATCTCAGAAACGGCGTTGATAAAGGAAATCTTGGTGGCCAGGAACGCATTAGCGGAGACCTTGACCAGCTCGGCGGTCTGCCAATCCGTCACGATGAATGGGGTGTCCTGCGATAGCGGCTGAGCATAAACCTCGCGCGCTACCTCTTCGGCACGGCTTTCGCCCTCGCGCACACCGAGAACGATGCGGTCTGGGGTGATGGTGTCCTTGACGGCATACCCCTCACGCAGGAACTCCGGGTTCCATGCGATTTCCACGGTGGTGCCTTCTGGGGCAAGCTCATTGGCTAGCTCTTGGAGCTCTGCAGCCGTTCCCACCGGAACGGTGGACTTACCAAAGATGATGTGATCGCCCTTGAGCTTGGGCACCAGATCCGTGATGACGGCCTTCACGTAGGTCATATCCGCTGCGTAGGAACCGCGGCGCTGCGGGGTACCTACGCCCAAAAAGTGCAGGTTGCCGAACGCGGCTGCTTCTTCATAGTCCGTGCTGAAGTCAAGACGGCCGGCCTCGATATTGCGCTCGAGAACCTCCGGTAGGCCCGGTTCATAGAACGGAACCTTGCCCGATTTAAGAGCGGAAATTTTATTGTCATCTACGTCCACGCCTAGTACTTCATGGCCAAGCTCGGCCATGCAGGCAGCATGGGTTGCACCCAAGTATCCGGTGCCGATTACAGTCATACGCATAAAGCCCCATATTAGAGGCTCTATGTGAATGCCGGTTTAAGCCTATCGAAAATTCAGGTAAGACTTCGATGGCGTCGGTCCGCGCTGACCCTGGTACTTCGAGCCCAGCGAGCCGGTGCCATATGGGCTTTCCGCTGGTGAAGTCATCTTGAAGATAGCCAGCTGCCCCACCTTCATGCCCGGCCACAGGGCGATGGGCAGGTTGGCGGTATTAGAAAGCTCGAGCGTGATGTGACCGGAAAAACCTGGATCAATAAAGCCCGCGGTGGAGTGGGTCAACAATCCTAAACGGCCGAGGGAAGACTTGCCTTCCAAGCGGCCGGCCAAGTCTGCCGGCAGGGTGAATTTTTCCAGCGTGGCACCCAGCACGAACTCGCCTGGGTGCAGGATGAAGGACTGATCTTCTTCTACTTCCACCAAGGTGGTGAGATCCGGCATTTCCTCTTTGGGGTCAATATGCGTGTACCGCGAGTTATTGAAGACCCGGAAGTACTTATCCAAGCGCACGTCTACGGACGAGGGCTGGATAAGCTCACTGTCGAAGGGCTCGATGCCCAGTTCTTCGGCGTCGATGGCGGAACGGATATCACGATCTGAAAGAAGCACGGCCCCAATTCTACTCATGTCTAAGACCAAGGTGTATAGTAGGCCGGAGCGCACAAGTGCGCTGTGCCGACGTAGTTTAATGGTAGAACTGCAGCTTCCCAAGCTGCTAGCGCGGGTTCGATTCCCGTCGTCGGCTCCACTTGTTTTCCCATTTCATGGACTAATTTCATACCTACAGGATGGACCATGACAGCCCCTATCTTCACGCCTAAAACCACAGCGGATCTTCGCGCTGAGCGTGAGCATGTACTTCAAGATCTTGCGCCCCGCACAATCGATGAGCTCCACGAACAGCGCGCGGTTGATCAAATCTTGGTCATCGACGAGGCAACTCTGAATCGGTATGAAGCCCTGTGCTTTGTTATCGGCGACTAGACAGACACGTTTTCTCTCAGAGCTACATCTTCCCTAGCCTGAGATTCAAAAACTACCCCCACGCCAATACCAGGACGCACCGCAACAGACCCCACACAGGAAGGACACAATGGGCAAGCAGGAACCAGCGGAAAACACCGACGCAGCCAAGAAAAAAGGCACCAACCACAACGCCATCATCGCGTTGATCCTGATTCTCGTCGGCCTTGGCGTCCTGCTCTACCCCGTCGTAGCCACGCAATGGAATAACTACAACCAGTCCCGCGCCGCGGAAGAGTACGCAAAGCTCGAAAAACAAGCCCCGCCTGAGGTTCTGCACACCGCGTGGGAGGAAGCACAAGCCTACAACGCCGGGTTGGGCCAAATCAGCATTGGCGACGCGTGGACCACCACCGATAACGAAGACTCCCCCGAGTACCAGCGCTACCGCCAGTACCTGTCGGTATTGTCTGAGACCGATGCCATGGGTCGTATCGTCATCCCCTCTATCGATTCCGATCTGCCCATTTATCACGGCACCTCAGAAAAAGCACTCTCCCGCGGCGCTGGCCACCTCTACGGCACGGACCTACCTGTCGGCGGCGTAGGTGATGGCGAGGGTCGGCACGCAGCACTTTCCGCCCACACAGGCCTACAAAATGCCACGCTGTGGGACAACCTCACCAAGGTCAAGAAGGGCGATGCTTTCTACATCGCCGCCGGCGGCGAGAAGCTCAAATACGAGGTACACGATATTCGGGTCGTCGAGCCTGCGGACACCAGCTTGCTCCACCGTGAGCCAGGCCAGGACCTCGTTACGCTCATTACCTGCACCCCCTACGGTGTAAATACCCACCGCTTGCTCGTCACCGGCCACCGAGTGCCAATGGATCCGGAAGACGAGGCCGCATTCAACAGCTCTGGTATTCACTGGCAGTGGTGGATGTGGGCCATCCTGGCTGCCACTGCCATCATCGTGCTTCTGCTCATCTACTGGTGGCGCAAATATGTCAGCAACGCCAAGGACACCGCGCTTGACGACGACCCGCAAGACTCCTAACCGCCAATGAACATGCAATAAGGCCCGCCCTTCCCTGGAAGAGCGGGCCTTTTCTAAAAGTAGCCGCAAGCGGTGGTTCTATACCCAGCGGCGTCGCAAAGCGAGGCACCCTGCCGCGACAATTGCGGCGCCAGCGAGAGCCCACAGGCCTACGCCCTCACCACCGGTCTTGGGCAGTGCACCCTTGGTGATGTCAGCGACCTGAAGGACGCCGATCTTCTTCACGCAATTAGCAGCGGTGTCAGACTCAGCGCACCTATTACTGGTGATCGCGGTCCCTCCGGAGAGCACCTTGATGACTGCATTGCCATTCTGATCCCACTCCGTCGAGAACTTGATCGGCGCGGGCAGCAGGTTATAGCCGTTCGGCGCCTTCGTCTCGATGAGGTAATAAACGCCAGGGGCATCCAAGCCTTCGAGCTTGACGCGGCCTGTGGTGGTGGTCGTGGACTGCTTCACCACGGGGTTAGCATCAACGTTGACGCTGCCATCCGCGTTTAGCTTCAGGTTGCCGTTAGCATCACCGCGGTGGACGGTGAACTGCGCGCCGCCAAGCAACCCGTCGGTTTGGATCTCGTCCGGGTTGTCCGGATTATAGCTCGCCTTTTCGAGCAGGACGTCCATAGTTTCCTTGGTCTCCAGCGGGATACAGTCAGTATCCTTCCAGCCGCCTATTTCTGCCTCGTTCATGAGTCCAAAGTTGGGCTCGTGCAGGCCATCCTTGGTGTAGCAGCGGGTGTTTCCTGCAGGTTGGCTCGGGTACCCGGCGGGTACAGAGGTGCTGTCCAGCTTTGAACGATCCAGCTTGAAACGCACCGTCACCTCGTAGACATGCTGCCCTGTACTTCCGCCAACACCCTTGGATTTAGGTTTAATGATCTTCGGAGTGTCATTCTTGTTGAGTTCGTACGGACCGGCGCCCAGGTACGACTGCGGCTGGCTGGTCCTGTTGAACTCATCCTTGAAGACCACAGTGGCTCCAGTCACCGTGGCAGCACCAACGAACTTCGGGGTGTCCGTGAGCTTGCCGTAGATCACGTCGTTGGTGTCGAAGCCAGGTGCGTCCGGTGCCTCAACTACGACGTTGTACTTCGCAGTGTATTCATTCACTGCACCAAGAACAGGTTGCGGTGTGTTGTCGACAGCAACCTTATTCAAGCAGGCTTCAGTAGCAACGTTGTCATCTTCAGCCGGGCTCGACTCCCCGTCCGTGGCCTGGAAGGCCACCTTGTTGGGACTACACACCGTCTTGAGGTTGCCGTTCTCATCTTTTCGCACCGGCGCAGAGACGACATACTCTACCTTCGCGTGTCCGGGAAGGGTACCCACGTAACCCTTCATGTACCCCACCTCACCACTTGTGGCTGACGGCACGTCCATCCCGGCGTAAATGCCGCTCTCAGGTTTGATCTCATTGGGCCCCGGACCACGGCCGTTGACCACGGTAGATCCCGGACCAAAGCCCTCAAACTTTGCCGTGGGGTCGGTAGCGTTCACACCATAGTGAGTATCCGTTGGTAGGTATTCCCAGAACGTACCACCCGAGCTGGCATTGTCCGTAGTGTTTTCCACGGAGATAGTCCAAAAAGTCCGCACCTCACCGTCCACCACCTTGGTCTCGGAGCGTTGCTTCTTCACCGCAATGTTTGATTGCAGCGCTGGCGGCGGCGGAACTAGGTCGGAGGCCGCGTCCGTGTTAAATGAAGCAGGCAGGTTGTTCATTATGTTGACCAGCTCGAACTTCGGGCTATCATCATCTGGGTTGGTGATCTTTAGCTCAAAGCCCAGCTGATTCGCATTCGCACTACCCGAGCCAAAACCCAGGTTTCCATTGGAGTAGGTCCACGCCTTGCCCCAAGAAGCAGAGGGGTTCGAGATCGTGCGCCCATCCAAGGTCTTGATGCCGGTGAGATCCCAGGTCCTGATGTCGCCGGTCTGTGTGTCAATGCGTTCAAGGATAAGCTTGTCGCCTGCCTGAGCCTTACTCTGGAAACCCCACATATACTTCTGGGCTTGCGGGAGCACCGCCCAGTCCTCCGAGTAGGACTTCTGGCTTCCTAGCACGCGTTGAGCCGTGACTTTGTCGACGTCGACCTTATAAAGGTGACGGCTACCAGAAGTGGACGTGTTGCCCACAAAGAATCCCTCGCTGGTGTACACGCCAGCGTTGAGGAGATCCCGGTCGCCGCTCGTTTCAAACGGGGTACCGGTACTTCCGGCCTTTAAAATAGGCCCAAGATTATATACTTCACCGGTTGCCGGATTGATCTGCAGGAGATTTCCTGCAGGGTAGCAGGGATCACCATTTTGACCGCGAATCTGGCTTACCGCATAAAGCCAGTTATCACTCGAATCAAAGGCTAGAGCATTGTATACCCAGGGAGTGGACTCTCCCACCTGGCGAAAGTCTCGGCCTTGGTTGACTTGACGGCTCAGAATGGAAGTGTCTCGGCGAAGATCCTTAGGTTCACTGGTTACAACGTAGACAGGGCTACCGTCGGCAAATTCAGCTGGGGTGAGATCGCGCTTTGGCTGTCTGCTTGTAACCGGATCTTGGCACTCCTCTTTCGCAGGAACGGTGAAGGAAGCTGTAAACACTGTATCGGCTGGCCCGCGGTGAACACCCTTAAACTGAATCTGTGCGGTGCCACCAATAGTAATCTGCGGCAGGATGACTTGGTATTCCTTGGCGCTAATCCTTTTGTAGGTCACCTTCGCCTCATACCAACCTCCGTTGGCACCGGTGTAATAGATCGTCAGGTCATCAGGGTTAGTCGATAAATAACTGTTAACGCTGGATTTGAGGGTAACCACCGTGCCTTGCGGAATGGACAGCTGGCCGCCAAAAAGCTCACCGGCCGGAATCTTAAAGTTCGGGATATAGCGGCTTCCCTTGAGCACGTATCCATCGTTTACCATCGTGATGGTGCGGTCGCCTGCAGCGTACGGGGTAATGTTCGGCGCCGCCATCAGACGGGCTGGGGCCGCGTCAACGTCAGCAATATCAAGCGGCTCAGTCACCTCCGAAGGGGCTTCTAAGGCTTCGCTGGATTCAGGTGATGACGTGCTGGTAGTCTCCTCGGCTACTCCACGCACGTCGACGGACATCCCGCTCAGTTCGGATTCCTCTGCGACCGCTGGGATCTTCAGTGAGAAAGCTGCCCCTGCTGGCACGTCAGTAGAAAGGCCAGCGATTCGGAAAGTCACTGAAGAACTGGTTGATTTTACAACGAGGTTGTCTCCTTCGCGGACGGGGATCACTTCGCCGTCGATAGTCAGTGTGTAGGCCGAGCCGTCGAACTCCAGTCCTGCAGTCTCAACAGTGAATTCCAACTCCTCCACGGTTCCGGCGTCAACAAAGTGGCCTTCAAATGTTGCGGAGTCGCCAACAGTCAGGCTCAGTTGGTCTGCGGAATCGAGCTTGGTGCGCAGGGTTGTGGTTTGTGCTTCGGCTACGGCACCAACGATTCCGGGCAGAGCAGCCGGTGCAGCAACACCAACAACGAGAGCCAGTGCAGCAATGAACGCCGCAAGAGCACGCCAGCGGTACACAACCGGCTCGACCGGATGAGAATCTGTCCAGGACATTAGCGTCCCTCGCTTTCTGAATTCTTCCTACGGCTAAAGGCAATCATCACGAAACCAGTGGCAATCAATGCCAACGCTGCGGCTACTACACCGATTACCTGTGCACCGGTCATCGCCAATGAGCCACCATTGCCCGACGACGTTACTGGGGTTGAGGTCTTACCGGCACTTGGAGTACCCGGCGGCGTTGTCTCGGGTTGGTGAGGTGGCTTCCCTGGTTTAGTCGGTGGATAGTTCGGAGGTGTTTGCGGGGTATCCGGGCGTGACGGCGGAGCGCTCGGAGCAGATGACGACGTGGGTGGCGTCGGCGTTTCACCCGGTTTGTGGGTCTTAGCCACGATTACTCCTGGTACTGGTTTCGGGTTATCTACCACCGTGTGGAATGGAACCGCCACCACAAACGGGTTTATCTCTCGGTAGGAATCATCCGGCGCTGTAGACGTCACCACATAGAAGCCATGAGCTAGACCATCAAACGTCACCTCGCCATTGGCATTGGTGACCAGATCCACGTGCACATCGGTGCGCCAATCACGAACCTCGTCGAGATTCGCGTTCCGTACGCGGGCTGCGTCGTCAGCGTTGGTCGGGTCCAAGCCGGCAAGCCGGTCCAGATGAATTGTGACACCTTGGATTTTTCCCGAGGGCGGCTGGCCATCGTCGTTGGGATTGCCTTGTGTCAGCCGGATTGTCACTGTATCCGTAGCCGAAGTGCGTTCCGCACCAGTGGACTGCTGCCCGGCAACCTGCACCGCTTCTGCAGCAACGACGCCCGGCCCTGCGAACGCAACCGCACACGCTACTCCGACGGCAACCACTCGGGCCGACCATGCATTTGTCAACCTCTTCATCGCCTTACTCCCGCACGCTACTTTCCTTATTAATAACTTCTTGCACCCCGGTAGCCGCCTTCTGGCGACGCAGCCACCACACCAGCCAACACCCAATGACAATCACCGCAGCCAACAGCGCGTACATCCACCATTGCCAGCCCGGACCATGGGAGTTTTCAAACACCGACTCCTCCCCAGGCTCCATAGGAACCTGATGGCCACGCACCAGCAAGCGATGCGTGTTGATCCCGTACGGGGTGCACGTAATCAGTGTGACGTAATCCTGATCAGCGACTGGCCGTAGGCCATCTACCTCGCTCGGCAGCACAACTTGAATGTCGTCTACGACGTACTTCAATTTGTGGCCAGCAACCTGGATATAGAACACATCTCCCTCGGTGGCAGAGTCGAGGTGATCAAACATCGTCGAATTTGCCAGACCCGTATGCCCCGTAATGACGGAATGGGTTCCTGATCCACCGACCGGCAGGTCAGAACCATACAAATGCCCCAAACCACGCTGCAGTGTCTTATCTGCGGTGCCATGAAACACCGGAAGATCAACGTCTACTGCTGGGAACACGAGGCGGGCCATCGCTTCGGTCTCACCCAACTGCTTCAAATAAGCCTCATAGTCGGGATTGTCTACCCCGATACGGTTCAGCCACGGATCCAAGATCGGACCCGACGTATGTTCTTCGTTGTATGCATGTGCAGCATCCCACACCGAATCCTGCACCTGCGCCGGTGTCTCTTTATCCAGTCGCGCATATTCCTGCGCCACTCTTGAGGCGTTCCAATTGTTCCATGCGGTCGAGACCACTGGGTACAGCATCACCAACAACCCAACGACAACGATTACCGCCGGAAGGACTAGGCCTCCACGGCGCCTGTGCCGTCGGCCTGCATTTTGGCCTACCACCGTAGTCAACGACCCGCACCACCCAAAACAATGCCCCACGCGCTAGCGCAGCGCGACCGGGATTACAACGAAAGAGAATGAAGGGGACTGAAGTCTATACCTAGCCCAGTCCCCTCACTGGGTCGAGCACCATATTTTGATTACCCGACCCGCAGCGCAGACCATCATGGACAGTCTGCGCCACCGGAACTACGCCCGGCTATTAGTTGCGCGCGGTACGACGAGCGAACCAAGCACCAGCAGCAACAATTGCTGCGCCAATAGCAGCCAGGATGCCCACACCGGCACCACCGGTCATCGGCAGGTTCGGGGTGTCGCGCTTGATGTTTTCAATTTCAGAAACAAGGGTGACGGCGTCGTCACCCTCGAGCTCACCAGTCTTCGCGATGTTCTCGCGGGTGAACTCAATTTCGGTAACAGGGTTTTCCGGCAGTGCGTAGCCCGCTGGAGCCTTGGTTTCCTTCAGACAGAACTTCTTGATGTCGGTGACCTGTGCGTTATCTGCGAAGTCGGTGACGTGCAGTCCGTCGATGGTGATGGTGCCGTCAGCACCGGTGGTCCACTTGTCCTGCTCCTTGACGGTCAACTTACCGCCCAGCTTATTTGCCGCGGTGCACTGGTATAGCTCGAACTCAGCACCTTCCAGGACCTTACCGTCCTCCTTGCCGTCCTTCTTCACAACCTTCAGCTTGCCGTGATAGGTCACGACCTCATTGGTCTTGTTCTTGACCTCGTTGCCGGTGTTCGGGTTGTTGAAGATGACGTCAGCCTGGTTCTTCAGCTCAGTGGTGTCGCCCACTTCCTTGCGCTTGACCTCGAAGGTCAGAGACATCTTGTCACCGGACTTAACCTTGGCAAGGCCCTGGTCGGTCAGCTTAACGACGAGCTTGTTTCCGTTCTCAGCCGGATTGTTGACCTCGTAGTCACCGGCACCCAGAGCGGTCTCTCCAGCCTTGACCTCGGTGACCTTCTGGAAGTCCAAACGCTGGTCCAGCTGATCCTCGAAGCGGAAGGCGGTCAGGCTCTTACCCGCACCCCAGGTCGGAGCATCCGCGTTGATGGTGTAGGTGTACGCGTCCTGGATGTTCTGATCTGCATCCTTGACAGTCTTCTCGGTCTTGGTTTCCGCGTTCTTCGGGTACGCGATGACGTCGTAGTTCCAGGCATCCGATGCCTCGTTAACCATCGGCACCGACACGATGAACGGAGCACCGGCAACGATGCCGTCCGGAGCGTTAGTTTCCTCTACCAAGTAGATGCCCAAAGGCAGATCAGTGAAAGCTGCCTTGCCATCAGTGCCGGTGGTTTCTTCCTTGGTTTCCGCAGTCTTCTTGTCGTCCTTGACGTCAGCAGCCGACTTCGGGAACGCCGCCCAATCATCCTTCTGCAGGTCGTAATCGAGCTTGGTGATCTTGTAGGTCACGCCAGACAGAGCCTCACCCGGAACGCCTGCCATTTCCTTACCGGTAGCCGCAGTACCAGACTCAGCACCCTTCTTCTTGAAGAGGGTGATAGAGCCCTTTTGGTTGAAATTGATGTTTGCCTTGTTCACGGCGCCCTGCTCAGCAGCAGGCTGTGCATCGACAGCACCGTCTTGCGCCAGGGCCCCCGGAGCGGAGATACCCATAGAGAGGCCAACGACGGCAGCGAAAGTAACCGAACGAGCGGTACGAGAGATCTTGTTCACGGAAACTGGTCCTTTACACGAGTTCTGAAATGAGGCACCGCGCCTCATTGGCTGTGTGCAATCCATTCCCCACGGTTCACGCACCATGACCTGACTCGTTGCTAAGAATCTTTCGCCTGCCGAGAGTAGGAGTAGTTTTCAGGTGGAAACGTCTACGCAGGCCCCAACCTTAACTAACGATAGCCTGTGGATTACATAACTAGATTCTACCCCAGCGTGTTGGGCAAAGTCCCCGACTAAAGCTCCTCCCCCGCAAAACCGGCTAAACTTCTCAAGAATCCGCACGGTCCACCCAAACGTGAAGACTCCTTCTGCAGTTCAACTAATGCTTTCGAGACGTCATCTAGTTTTGTGTGAAACTGAACACATTGCCCCTTTAAGGGGGTAAGCCTGCTCGATTTTACACCCGTTACATAGAATGCAAGCTTCACGCAGGAGAGTAGCTTCCCAGAGAGCACCTTCCAACGACGACGAAACGAACCATATATGCTGCCAATACCACCAGGTAGAACATCCCCTTTGATGACCCATAAAAGGAAGCGTCACCAAGAGCGCTCAAGGTACCCTGAACTCATTTAGATTCTCAGCCTTCAACAGCCCACGTACCAAAGAGTTAATAGCGTTAAGATTCCTGACAAGAGCTCTCTACGTACTCTGAGCCTCGTCGACAGCACGAAGAAGCGCCGCATAGGCACCGCCGCACGCAAGCAGCTCGGCGTGGGTGCCGCGCTCGACCACGCGGCCAGCGTCGAGGACGATGATCTGGTCGGCATCGCGGATAGTGGACAGGCGGTGGGCGATGACCAAGCGGGTAGCATCCGCGCCAAGCACTGCCTCCTGGATGGCGCGCTCCGTCTCGTTGTCGAGGGCGGAGGTGGCCTCATCCAAGATGAGCACCCGTGGTTGGCGCAGCAACGTGCGGGCAAGCGAAAGGCGCTGCTGCTCACCGCCGGAGAAGCGGTAGCCGCGCGAGCCCACCACTGTGTCCAGACCTTCCGGCAGCGCGGCGATGACCTCGTCCACGCGCGCGGCGTTAAGCGCCGCCCACATCTGTTCCTCACTCGCATTCGGCTGCGCGAAGAGGAGGTTCTCCCGCACCGTGCCGTGAATCAGGTAGGTCTCCTGGGAGACCACGCCAATGACCTCCGCGCGCTGCTCAGGTGGAATATCGCGCAGGTCGACCCCGCCCAGGTGCACGGTGCCTTCGGTCGGATCGGCAAGGCGCGCAAAAAGTGCGGCCACCGTGGACTTGCCGGACCCGGTATGCCCCACTAGCGCGGTGGTGGTGTGGGCGGGGATGGAAAGGGAGACGTCGGAAAGCGCGTCGGTGTCGGTGCCGGGGTAGCGGTAGGAGACGTGCTGGAGGGTGAGGGAGGCGTCGGCAAGCTGGGCGGGCTGGGTGGCCTCGGTGAGTTCGGGCTCCAGGTCCAGGTACTCGAAGATGCGGCTAAACAGCGCCATCGACGCCACCCACTGCGCGCCCACGTTGAGCAGGCCGGTAATGGGACGGAAGATCTGGGTCTGCAGGGTGGAAAAGGCGATGAGCGTGCCAATCGTAATGCCCGGGCGCAAGCCGGCCGCCAGGTAAATCAGGGCCGGCATCACGCCGAAGATGATTTGCGTCAGCGCCATGCGCCAGCGCCCGGCCAACTGCGATTCCAGCTCCAAACGGATGAGGGAGCGGGAGGTTTTCTCAAAGCCGTCATAGACGCGCTCCTGCGCACCCAGCGTGGCCGCCAGGCGCATGCCGGACACGGACAGGTTCTCCGAAATGGTCTGCTGCAGCGTCGCCTGCGCGCGGCTGTTTTTCTCCATGAGGCTGCGGCGCAGAACGGCGGCGCGGCGGGTCAGCCACACTGCAGGCGGCAGTACCACCAGGGACAAAAGCGAGAGGGTAGGCGAAAGCGCCACCATCGCCACCAACGTAGCCACAGTCATGGTGAGGTTGCTGGCCACGGATGTCGCGGTTGTCGTCACCATGCCGCGCATCGCCGCGATGTCATTGGTCAGGCGCGACTGAATCTCACCGCCGCGGTTATTGGTAAAGAACTGCAGCGACTGGCGCTGCAGGTTGGCAAAGACCTGCGTGCGCAGCTCGTGCATGATGGTGTGCCCCACCCGCGCCGACAGAAAGGACTGGATAACGCCGATGGCCTGGGAGACCACGGTGATGGCCAGCATGCCGCCGACGAGCCACAGCAGCAGCGCGGTGTCGTGTTCAGGAATGGCCTCATCCACGGTGCGGCGCACCAGGAAAGGCTGCACCACCGTCAGCCCGGAGGTGGCGATGATGAGTGCCACCACCAGCAACAGCGTGCCGCGGTGCGGGCGAAACAGGCCGGCGACGCGGCGGAAGGCAACCGGGTGCTGGGCCAGCTGATCGATGTCCGCCGGGTCCTTCACCGCGGTGTGCATCGGCCGGGTCATGGCTTAACCGCAGGTAACGATGGGCTGCGGGTCGTAGACCGTGGTGGTGGTCTCCCGGGAGATCTCCTTGCCGGAGAGGTCCTTGATCACGCGGGTATCCGAGGTGGTGAAGCCCGGCGCGCCAGACGACGGCGAGCAATCCTCGCTCACCGACTTGCGCTGCGGCTCCGTCTTGGCCCAGCGGCCGTTGTTCACAGACTCAACGTCGACCGTCTTCGTGCCCTTTAGGCGCACGGTAATCTTGCCGCCACCAAAGTCGGTCTCAATGCGGACCGGGGTATTGAAGGTATTAGTGAACTGCAGGTCGATGGCGCCCTCGTACACGGTGGCCTCGCGGCCGGCGGGGTAGCGGGAAATGTAGTACGAGTGCGGGGTGTGGGCAGTATCTTCCATGCCTGCAAAGTAGGCAGCGTTGTACAAGGTGGTGGCGAACTGGGAAATGCCGCCGCCCACGGCGGAGCCGGAGTGGCCATCAATAATGATGCCGGATTCCACGTAGCCCTGAGCAGTGCCGCGCGGGCCCGTGTGGCCGTTGAGGGAGAAGGTCTCGCCCGGGTTGACCACGGCGCCGTTGACCTGTTGGGCCACCAGCTCGATATTCTTGCCGGAGGCAGCGGAGTAGCCCTCGGTGGTGAACTCGCCCACGGTGTCGTTGAAGGTCGCCTTCTTAGCATCGTCGGTGGTGAACTCTGCCGGGTCCGGCTTGTAAGTAGCATCCCACTCGCGGTCATCGCCGGTCACGCGCTTGTCAAAATCCTTCATGGTCGGCTCCCAGTCGATGATCTCGCCATCTTCGGACGGGGTGATCTGCTTGTCATTGCCGTTGAAGGAAATCTTGGCATTTACGCCGGGGACATCGGCGCCCTCGGAGCGCTCGGCCAGCAGCTCTTGCGCGCGGTTGGTATCCACGGCGAGCTTAAGCTTGCCGTCCTTCTTTTCAATGCTGGTGAACTGGGCGATTTCCGGCTTATTCAGGGTAGCGCTGACATTATTCTTGGCCTTCAAGGTAATGGGGTTATCCAGCGCCTTAGCGGCGTCACCGGTGCGCATGGCCTCGATAGCCGCATCATTGATGGCTGGCTCTACTTCTTCTGGGTCCACGTTTACACCCTCGGAATCGAGCCAATTATCCGTAACTGCATTGTGCAGGGTGCCGGCATCCACGGTTTGGCCGAGCTTGGGGTCGGTGACCTTGAGCTCACCATTGTTGAGCTCCAACATGCCATCGACTGGATCGGTGGAGAGATCCTTCTTCACGCGGTCCAGAGCCGGTTGTAGCTGTGCCTCATCCACGTTGGTCTCCACCGGAATATCCCGGGTGGAGCGGAAGAAGCTATACAGGCGGGTGAAAGGATTGAGGGAAGGCTCTTCAATATTGTCTACGGCGCGCTGGTTATCCAGGGCGAGGCCCGACTCAGAGGGAACGAGATCGGTGTGCAGGTCGCCGGAGGTAACGCTCACGGGCTCGGTTTCTACGCCCGCAAGCTCGTCTTCGAGCTTCTCCACGGCGGCGGTGCGATCCATGGCGGAAATATCCACGCCGTTGACGGAAACGGCGCGCGGAATTTTGTCCTGATTTGCCGCAACATCCCAGGCATAAGCAATGCCCGCGATCAGGACAAGGCCGACCAATACGCCGAACGCGATGAGCCAGCCTTTAGCACCGTTTTTTCCTTCTGCCTTTTTCACGCCTTAAAGGTTAACGGTTTTAGTGGCATTTTTCCTAGTCCTGTG
Source organism: Corynebacterium sp. S5S1 (assembly GCF_001913985.1). NCBI lineage: Bacteria > Bacillati > Actinomycetota > Actinomycetes > Mycobacteriales > Corynebacteriaceae > Corynebacterium > Corynebacterium sp. S5S1. The sequence continues at coordinate 88,794 of NZ_MKXT01000005.1, read as the reverse complement.
CAGGCTCGGGTGCAGTGCCGACCGGGGGAGCGCTGACATGGCGGGCGGCGTCTGCAAGGCGTTCGAGTGGCAGGCGGCCCTGGTCGACGGCGCCAACAACGGCGTCGATCACCGCATTGATATCGCCTTCAGTGGACCACAGGGGCATATCGGCACCGGCATTGAGGGAGGTCACGACGGCGTCGGCAAGCGGGAGCGAATCCGCAATCGCCTTCATGCCACCGATGTCATCGGTATAAATAGGGCCGTCGTACTGCAGGGTCTCGCGAGCCAAGCCATAAGCCTCCGGCAGCATAGAGGCAGGAGTCTGGCCATCGCCCAAACCGGGCACGGCGAGGTGGCCCATCATGAGCGCGGCATGCGGCGCTTGGGGAAGGGCGGTCTTAAAGGGAATGAACTCATGGCCCTCCAACTCTGCAAGCGGCGGGGTAACGGCCTCGGCCAGGTGGGTATCGCCAGAAGCACGGCCGTGTCCCGGGAAGTGCTTGAATACGGCCTTGACCCCAGCGGAATCCAGCCCGCGTGCAAAGGCCGCGCCATACTCGCCTGCTTGGACCGGATCGGTGGAAAAGGATCGATCGCCCACCACCTCTAGGCCGTTGCCATCGACGTCGAGCACCGGTGCAAAGTCCACGTTGATGCCATGCGCCTTGAGAGTGGTACCAATCTCGTGGGCGAGCTGTTCCACCTCTTGCGGGGAACGCTCGGCTGCCATTTGCTGCGGTGCGGGATACTCGCCCAAGATCTCTGAGAAACGCTGCACCCGCCCGCCTTCAAAATCGATGGAGACCTCAAAATCGCGGCCTACCTCTTGGCGCAGGGCATTAATATCGCGGCTCTCTTCCTGCAGCAGGTTTGGATCCGCCCAGCTGGGGATAAAGATTCCGCCCACGCCGGCATCTAGTTTGGCCTTAGCATCGTCGTAATTGGTGACCGGGGGCATCAAAACGGAGGCAGCCATGGCGCGGATGTCCTGCTGCGGGGCTGCTTCCTGCGAAGTCTCTTCTTGCGTCTCTTGCGTCGCGGCAGGTGAGCTCGATGCGGCTGGGGTGGTGGAGTCCTGACTCTCGGCGTCCTCCTGCGGGGAGGTAGAGCAGGCACCCAAGGCCGTCACGAGGGCGAGGCTGGCAAGGATGCGCGGAGTTTTCATGCCCTCTAGTGTGCAATACTCCTCGCGTTCTGTCGCAAGCGGTGGGTAGACTAGTGACATGAGTAACGGCGAGACAATGCTAATTGCCTACGATGGCACCGAACGAGCCGGCCGCGCCCTCGAGTACGCGGCCCAGCTGCTGCGGCCCACCACGGTAGAAATCCTCACCGCCTGGGAGCCGGTAGCCCGGCAAACCGCCCGCGCCGTCAGCCGCACCGGAATGCACCAGTCCACCGTCTCCCCGGATGGCGTCGAAGAGGATCCGGCCTATGAAGAGGCGCTAAAGATTTGCCGCCAGGGCATCGAGCTGGCCGAAAGCCTGGGCCTAGCCGGCCGCGCCCACCTAGTGGAATCCGCTACCACCATCTCCTCCGCCATCATTGATGCCGCGCATGAGCTGGACGTAGACGTCATCGTCACCGGTACCCGCGCCCTGACCGGCTTCCGCGCGTGGTGGACCAACTCCACCGCCGACCAGATTGTGCGCAATGCCGGCCTCCCAGTGTTCATCGTGCCGCAGGAAAACGAGGATGACGCGGACGATGATGAGGCAGAATACTTCTAAATAGCTGCTAGTATCTTTAGCCATGGCTCTGGAAACCGATTCTTTGAACAAGCGCACCCTTGGCCCTGCCATCGGTAGCGCTGTTGTGGGCATCGCGCTCGGCGTCATCACCATCATCGGCATCGCACAATTCTCCGGCACCGATACTGTGCCGGAAGGCAATGCGGTTTCTGCTTCCGATGCGGTTTTGGGCGGCCCTGAGTACGGATCCCGCAACTAGGTGTGCGTACCCTCCGCGGGCGGCTTGCCCGCCCCTACCCGCTGGGGATTCTTGCCCTAGCGCTCATCCTCCTCGTGCAGCCGTGGGGGCTGACTGCGGCCGATACCAAGCATGATCTGGCGGCCGATCCGCTGCATTTTCTCCGCGGGGCGCTAAGCGCCTATACGGATACCTTTACCCTGGGGCAGCTGCAGAATCAGGCCTATGGCTATCTCTTTCCCCAGGGACCTTTCTTCGTTTTAACCCAGCCCCTGCCCGATTGGGTGGCCCAGCGCCTATGGTGGCTACTGGTCTTAAGCGTCGGCTTCATCGGCTTCCATAAGCTCGGCCGCAAGGTGGGCCTGCGTGGCTGGTGGGTCTGGGTTGCAGCGATGCTCTACGCGCTCTCGCCGCGCACTCTTTCCACCCTGACCGCCATTTCTTCTGAGACTTGGCCGGTCATGCTCGCTCCCTGGGTTATCCTGCCCTTCCTCAATGCCAAGCTCACCTGGCGCGATGCCGCCGCGGCCACCATCCCCGTAGCGCTGATGGGTGCGGTCAATGCCACCGCGACCATCGCGGCGTGTATCCCGGCCGCTGTAATCCTGCTCTACCGCCGCGCCTTCAGACCCGGCGCGGCCTGGCTCTTAGGGTGCCTGGCGGTATCGGCCTGGTGGATCGGCCCGCTCGTCGTGCTTGGGCGTTATGCCCCGCCGTTTACGGAATTCATCGAATCCGCCCGCGTGACCACGCGCTGGCTCAACCTGCCAGAGATCCTGCGCGGCACCACGAGCTGGACGCCGTTTGTTGATACCGAACGCGTGGCCGGCTATGAGCTAGCCACCGAGTCCTTCTTTGTGCTGGTCACCATGGGCATCGCGGCCGTGGGTATCTACGGTCTTAGCAAGCTGCCGCGCGTGTGGTCCGTCATGCTGGTGGTGGGCATCGCGGTGCTGGGCTGCCAGGTGGCGTGGTACCTCGATGCGCTCGATGGACCGCTGGCCGCGCTGCGCAACCTGCATAAATTCGATCCGCTGGTGCGCATCCCGCTGCTATTGGGCCTCGCGCGCGCCTGCATGCATCTGCCACTACCGCAAAGCTTGCAGCCTACCAAAAAGCAGACACTAGGCGCGCTCACGCTACTGCTGTGCATCGCGGTCATCTCCCCGGCATGGTCGCAGCGCTTGCTGCCACTGGGGGCCTATAAAGAGGTGCCTTCCTATTGGCACGAGGCCACGGACTTTATCAATACCCACGCCACCGATACTCGCACCCTCATCTACCCGGAGGCATCCTTTGCCCGGCAGACCTGGGGATGGACGCGCGACGAGCCAGCCCAGCCGCTGCTCGATGTCCCTTGGGCCGTGCGCGATGCCATTCCACTCGTGCCCCCAGAGGCCATCCGCGGGCTCGACGGTGTGATGGCCGCGCTCAAGGAAGATCCGGCCACCGGCGTGCGCTCCCTGCAACGCCTGGGCATCGGCGCGGTCATGGTGCGCCACGATCTCTTCACCGGGGAGGACGAGGCCCTAGCCAGCAAGTTTGGCGGCGAGGTCCATCGCTTCGGCGAGGTCGATGTCATCCTGCTCAACCACGCCGGCATGTCCTTAGGGCCTACAGATCCAGTGCGCGTGGCCGGCGGTGGGGAAGCCCTGGCGCTTCTCGACGCCCACTCCACCCCCACCACCCGACAGCTCGTCGATCGCGACGCCGATATCGTCACCGATACCCCGACGCTCACAGACCGCAACTACGGCACCCTCGATGGCCCCATCTCCGCGCCCCTGGCCGCGGACGATCCCAGCCACGTGAATAACCGCCTGCGCGATTATCCCTCCGCTGGTCCGCTTACCCAGGTGGAAACCCACGGCGGTTCGGTAGCGGTCTCCTCCTCGGCCGCCGATGCCACCGCCTTTGGCGGGGCCCAGCCGAAAAAGTCCGCCACGGCCGCGGTGGATGGGGAAAACTCCACCGCCTGGTGGCCCGCGCCGGGCGATGATGCCGGGTGGATTGAACTGCGCGGTTCTTTCACCCAACCGCGCCTAAAGCTCATGGCCACCAGCGCCACCGCGGTAACCGTGCGCTCCGGCAGCGCGGCCGTAGAAGTGGACTTGCAGCCCTTCCGCTCGCAGGAAGTCCGCGTTCCCGGCGGCGATACCGAGGCCATCCGCGTAGAGCTATCCCACCGCACCGGCATCGCGGAGTTAGAGGTAGAAGGCCAGCCGGTCGAGCGCGTGGTGACCGTCCCGGATACCTCCCCTGACGTGCACCAATTCTTCTTCCAGCAAATGCTGCAGGATACCGGCGTGCTCATCCGCGATTTCACGGCGCCGCGCCCCATGCGGGTAAAGGTAGATTCCACCAAGCCTGTGCTTATCGACGCCCACCGCTACTCCCCCGGCGATTCCCTCACCCTTAGCCCTGGCACGCACCGCGTGCGCACCACGGGGCCGTGGGTGAGCCTGCGCGAGGAGGGCTGGCAACCAGCAGGCTCTTCCGAGCCCACCGGGTACTCGATTGCAGCCACTGATGAGGATCGCCTCTTGGTCACCGGTCGCGCCTTCAATAAGGGCCTGCGCGGCTATTTGGGCAATGAAGAGCTCACCCCGCGCGAGATCGATGCAGCCACCCAAGCTTTTGTCATTCCGGCCGGCCGCTCCGGTGACTTCCGTATGACCTTTAGCGCCCAACCGGTTTACCGCGCCACCCTCCTCGTCGGCGGTGCGCTGGGGTTACTTGCCCTCGGCCTGTGCATCCTGGCGGCCACGCGGCGCCCGTCCCACCCTACTTGGCGCGCGCCGCGTGGCGGCGCTGCCTCGGCCGTGGTCGCACTCGGCGCGCTGGCCCTGACCGGCTGGCCGGCCGCGGTGGCGACCGTTGCCGCTTGGTTGGTGGTGCGTTGGACTACCATCCCGCGCGCCTACCTCGCGTCCGGTGTCGTGGCTGCGGCCGGGGCCATCCTTGCCCGCGCGCCGTGGACATCGGGATCCTATGCGGGCGATTCGCTCCTGCTTAGCTGCTTGTGTGCCGCGGGCGTGGCTTGTCTTTTCGCCTCCGACCGAGGAGAAGATCCCGGCCGGGACGCTCGATGAGCGTATAGCTCGCGGCCGAGACCACCACGGTGCCCACCACCGTCACGGCTAAAATGACCCAAAAGTCCAGGGGTTTCCCGCTAAACAGCGGCACCCCGGTAAGGGGAAAAGCTAGCCCCAAGATGGCCACATGCCACAAGAAGATGGAATAAGACCACGCGCCCAGTGCCTGCATAAGCGGGCTGGTCAGCCAGGACTTATCCCGTGGGGCAAGCGCTACCGGAACCACCACGACTGCGGCAAAGGCAGCTCCGGCAATGATTCGGCGGGAAAATTCACCCGGTTCTGGATGGATAAGTCCCTGCGGCCCGAACCACTCGCGGCTGGCAGTCCACAGCACCACTGCCGCCGCGAGCCACCACGCCCAGCGCGGCCGCAGCACCCTCTGGACGCGCCGGCTGATGCCGGCTTCTTCGTATTCGGCAGCTAGCATTCCCACGGCAAACCACGAAGCATACGCCGGCGGCCAAATCTGGGAATTGACCTGATCCTTGGTGTAATCGGCCACAAAGGGAACGAAGCCCCAAGCCCAACTAATCACGGCGCCCAGCACAATGGCCACTACCCGCCAGCGCCGCGGCAGTGCCCCAAGAAGCCACACCAACAAAGGCAGGGCAAGGTAGAAGAAGAACTCCACGCATAGCGACCACAGGTGGGTAAGCCCCGGCGCTAGCCCGTCCACCACATAAATCTGGGTGGAGGTGAGGTTGCTCAGCAGCTGGGTGAGGGTGAGCGAGTGGGCGTCGGGAAGCAGGAGCATCACCGCCACCACGCAGGCATAATAGGCCGGCAAAAGTCGCGCCACGCGCGAGCGCGCGTAGCCGGATAAGGTGTGCAAGCCACGGCGGCGCCACAGCAAGAAGGCGCTGAGTGCAAAGAAAACGGCAACGAAAAAATCGAAGCGCCCAGCAAACCCCCACCCGGTTCCGGTCTGAAAAGACACGTGGGTGACAATGATTCCAAGGGAGGCGACCGCGCGTAGACCGTCTAGCTCCGGCAGATGCTGGGGTACGCTTTTCACAGATGCCTGCGGCTGCACGCTTGCTCCTAACCCCGGATCGACCTGAAACTGATTGGACATATTACTGCAATGAAACGCTACCTTTGGCCACGCTCGCCACTGGCGTGGGTTGTCATTGCCGCCGTCATTTTCTTGGTGCTGGGCACCGTGGTGCCGCCGCTGTATAACAACCAGACCCGGCCGCTGGCCTTCGACCAAAACATCAACACAGTCACCGCCCCATCGGCCGGTGTGTGGATGGAAGCGCCCGAGTTCATCGCCGGGGCCAAAGCCATTGGCGATAGCAAAGACCCGCAATGCCAAGAAAAGCAGGCGCCCATGTGGTGCTACCTGCACCACGACCTGCTTACTATCGAGCGCAATACCACCACCTCTGAGGTAGCAGAAGACGATGCGCTCGCTAACTCCGATTCGCTCTCTCGCCTGCTCGCCGGCGATACTCCCCTTGCCCAAATCACGGAGCATTCCGTGTTGAACCGCGAGTCCACCTACCCGGTTGCCGCGCCAAAGGATAAATGGAGATTTGTCCTACCGGCGCTGGATACCGGCATGGCCCGCACCGACTTCGAGCGCGATGGAATCAACTACTTCTTTCCCTCCGGTACCGAGCAGCGCTCCTATCCGTTTTTCGATCTAGCGACGCAATCCTCCACGGCGGTGGACTTCACCACGACGGAAAAGCTCGATGGTATCCCTACCTATTCTTTCCACCACGATATCCAGCCCATTTCCTTGGCTGATATGCGCAAAAGCATTACCACCGAGGTCGATACCGGCACCGGCGATAAGCAACTAGCGGCCGAGGATTTCCGTATCTCCGGGCCAGCGAAGCGGTTCTACGACGCCGAATCGCGCGAGCTCCTCGGCCTGGATGCCACTGACCGGGTCACGGTGGAGCCCTTCTACACCATCGGCCGCGATATCTCCGTCGAACCTACCACCGGCACCATGGTGGACCTGCGGGAGAACATCAAGATCTTCTTCGCGGCGGACGAAAAGCAGGCCGGCACCATGGTGGCGAATGGCGATACGGAGGACCGCTCCATCTTTGCCGCCGATCTGCGCTGGTCCGATGAGACCCGCGCGGAGCGCCTTGATGAGGTGCGCCCGGTCATTCGCACCATTCGCGCCTTGATGGTGGTCGGCTGGGCCGGCAAGGCCATCGGCGTTGGTCTATTGCTCTGTGCCGCCTATATGTACATGCGCCGACACCGTGAAGGCTAAGCGTCTTTTACTTCTTAGCTGGGGCGCCCTCCTTGTGGCCGCGGTGTGCTGGCCCTTTGCCTTGCCCGGCGAGTTCTTGTGGCGCGATATGGCGTTGCTTGACCATCCGGCGCTTTCCCCTTCTGCCTTTGGTGACGGCAGTCTGCCCGCCCGCAATGCACCGCAAGATGGTTTCCTTGCTCTCGTGGGCGGCGCGTGGGCGGCACGGGTGCTCATTTTTGCTGCCGCCGCGTCCTCCGCGCTCACCGCGGCGCGCTGGGCACGCTCTACAGTCGCCGCGGTGAGCGCGATGGCGGTGGCGGTGGCCAATCCCTTCGTCATCGAGCGTCTCCTGCAGGGCCAGTGGTCGCTTGCGGTGGCTGCGTGGCTGCTGCCGGTCATCGCGTGGGCAGGAAGAAGGCACAGCTGGGTGGGGTGGCTGGCTATGTGGGGAGCTTCGCTTACCCCTACGGGTGGTCTCTTTGCCGTGGTGACCGCGGCGGTGACCTGCCGCAAGCGGGTAGCGCTCGGCGGCGTGGTCTTGTGTTTGCCGTGGGCCGTTCCGGGCATGTTCCATCCCGCCGCGCCCGGCGATACCGCAGCGGCGGTGGCCGCGTTTGGCCCGCGGGCAGAAGACTACGTCGGCACTGCGGGCGCGCTGCTGCGGCTCGGCGGCATCTGGAATGCGGAGGCGGCCATCGGGTTCGCCGTGTGCGGCGTCATCGTGGCGGTCATCGCCGTACTCGGGGCGTGGCGGGTTCCCGCGCGGTTGAGCATCCTCGCAGCGATTGGTCTCGGCGGGGCGATATTCTTCTGGCTGGTTCCCGGTGCTCTGGTGTGGTTCATCGATCACGTACCGGGGGCGGCGCTGCTGCGCGATAGCGGAAAACTGACCATGCTGGCGTTGCCGCTCTATGTGGCCTCGCTAGGGGCGCTGCCGAATCTGCCGGCAGCACTGGCAACCGTGGCTGCAATCGTGCAGCTGCTGCCTGTTCCGGGACGACTCGCGGTGCTCGCGCCGCGGGATACGGGGATAGACGAGCAGTTGGTGCGCGCGATTGACGGCCGCGTGGCCTTCTTCCCAGAACGCGCCAACCTCGTGGAAGTTCCCGGCGGCGTGGCTGTCGACCCCTACTCCAAGGCGGTGGCCATGGTGGAATCGGGGGAATTAAGCGTAGACGGGACCGTGGTGGACCAAGCCTCGCCGCGATACCGGGCGGCGCTGCGCGCGTGGAAAGAGCACGATGTGGACCGACTGGCCGAGCTCGGCGTCGGTGTAGTCGTGGTGGACGGTGCCATAGCCGTGGAAACGGGCGCGCCGCGGCCGCAGGTTCCGTGGGCGCTTACTGCGCTGTGGATGGCGTGTCCGCTACTAGCCCTTGCAGCAATTCCGCGAACTGCTCGCCGGTCTTCTCCCACGAAAAGCTAGCGGCAAAATCCCGCGCGTTGGAGCCAAGGGTGCGGCGAAGGGGGGCGTCGGCAAGCAGCTGCTTAGTGGCCGCCACGAAGTCCTCTTCGCGCTCTACCAGGATGCCGGTCTTGCCGTTGATAACGCTGTCACGCAGGCCAAACGTATAACCTACAGTGGGAACTCCATGTTGGGCCGCCTCCATTACTGCCAGACCCCACCCCTCTTTACGCGAGGGCATCAGCAAGGCGTCGGCACGGGCCAGCAAAGCGTGCTTATAGTCCTCGGTCACCTGGCCGCGGAAGCGCACGCGATCGCTTACCCCATGCTCCTCGGCATAGGAACGCAGGTTAGCCTCCCACCAGCCGGAGCCGATGACGTCCAGGACCGCGCCCGGGGTCTGCGCCACTGTATCCATGGCATGCTCGATCTGCTTATGCGGCACTAGGCGCGAGAGCGTAACTAGGTGCACCTCGGCCTCTCGTTCCAGGGAAGGAACGTGATCCGGAACCGGGTCCAGGCCATTGGCGATGATGTGCGCGCCCTTAATGCCCAGCGCCTCTAAATCCTCACGAGAGGCCTCAGACACGGTCACATAAGGTGCGCCGCGGTAGACGCGCGGGGCCACTCGAGACTCGAGGAACCAACCGAGCCGCCCGAGGAGAGGGCCCGCTACCGGCCATTGCTCGCGGTGGCAATGGTGAGTAAGCAGCACCGTCGGCGCCCCGGACACCAGGCGAGCGAAGAAGGGGATGCCGTTTTGGGTATCGATTACCGCATCCACCCCGCGCAGGTCTCCCACCCCCAGGCGGCCGGCCAGCATCGCCGCCCACGCACGCGGATATACGCCGAATTTGGCGCCTCCGCGGCTATAGCGCACGCCGTCGCGCACCTCGCGGTGGGCGGCATTCATGTGCTTGGAGGTGCGAAAGACCACCTCGTGGCCTTGGGATGCTAAGTACTCGCCTACGCGCTCCAAGTAGCGCTCCGAGCCACCGCCTTGTGGGTGGGTGGAATCGCGCCAGCATAGTAAAAGAATCTTCATCGTGAGGTATTAGCCTAGTGGGTTATGAGACATACCCGTAAGATGGCCACGCTCCGCCGCTCCATTCAGCTGCTGCGTTCCTTCCGCTTTGAGCAGACGCGCCCGGACATTTTCTACGGCGGGCTCGCGGAGGATACGGCCGCGCTGGTGGATAACCTTGGCCGCGACCTGGGCGTGCAGCTTCCTGGAGCACGGGTGCTCGATGTGGGCGGCGGACCGGGCTATTTTGCGGATGCTTTTGCCCGTCGCGGCGCCCGCTATGTGGGATTGGAGCCGGATGCCGGCGAGATGTCTGCGGCCGGCATCCACTTGAGCAATTCCGTGCGTGGCGATGGCACCAACCTGCCCTTTGCCGATAATTCCTTTGACGTGGTCTATTCCTCCAACGTGGCCGAGCACATCCCCAACCCCTGGGATATGGGCGAGGAAATGCTGCGTGTAACCCGCCCCGGTGGCCTCACCATCCTGAGCTACACGGTGTGGCTCGGCCCCTTTGGCGGCCACGAGACCGGCCTGTGGGAGCACTACATTGGCGGCGAGTTTGCCCGCGACCGCTATACCCGCCGCCACGGACATCCACCCAAGAACGTCTTTGGCACCTCGCTTTTCGACGTCCCCTGCTCCGCCGGCCTTGCCTGGGCACAGCGCACCGGCGCACTCAAACTCGCCTTCCCCCGCTACCATCCCAGCTGGGCTTGGTGGCTCACCCGCGTGCCAGGGGTGCGGGAGTTCGCGGTGTCTAACCTGACGTTGGTGTTACAAAAGTAGCCCCCAGCAACGCCGACGTCGCTGGAGGCTAGCTAGGCCTAGTGCTTAAGAAGCGTTCTCGACGCGCTCCTTCAGAGCGTGGAACTGGTCCCACACCTCAGACGGCACGCGGGAGCCCAGGAAGTTGAGGTAGCTGGCGTTATCCTGCATATCGCCTTCCCAGTCCTCTGGGTTGACGGCGAGAGCAGCGCGCACATCCTCGATATCAAAGTCGATGCCCTCGAGGTCGATATCCTCGGCGCGGGCGGTGTGGCCCACGACGGTTTCCTCGGCCTCAACATTGCCCTCGATGCGATCAATGATCCACTTGAGCACGCGGGAGTTCTCGCCGAAGCCCGGCCACAGGAAGCGGCCGTCATCGCCACGGCGGAACCAGTTAACCAGGAAGATAGACGGCATGCGGTCGCCGCCCTTTTCACCCATATCGATCCAGTGCTGCAAGTAGTCACCGGCGTTGTAGCCCATGAACGGAAGCATAGCCATCGGATCGTGGCGCAGGGTGCCGACGCTGCCCTCTGCTGCAGCGGTCTGGCCGGAAGCTAGCAGGGCACCGATCATGGTGCCGTGGTTCCAGTCAAAGGCCTGGGTTACCAGCGGAACGGTGGTCTTGCGGCGGCCACCGAAGAGGATGGCGTCGATCTTCACGCCCTGCCAGTCGTCGTACTCCGGAGCGGCGCTCGGGCACTGGGAAATCGGCACACAGTAACGCGAGTTCGGGTGCGCAGCCTTAGTGGAGGAGGACGGAGTCCAATCCTGACCGGTCCAGTCGATGAGGTGCTCCGGTGCCTCCTTGGTCATCTCCTCCCACCAGACATCGCCGTCGTCGGTAAGCGCAACGTTGGTGAAGATGGTGTTGCCCGGTTCCATGGTCTGCATGGCAATCGGGTTGGAACCGTAGTTGGTGCCAGGGGCTACGCCGAAGAAACCGTTTTCCGGGTTCACTGCGTAAAGGCCGTCCTCGCGCAGGTGCAGCCAAGCAATATCGTCACCGACGACCTCGGCCTTCCAACCCGGAATGGTCGGGGTAATCATGGCCAGGTTGGTCTTGCCGCATGCCGACGGGAAGGCGGCTGCAACGTGGTACTTTTTACCCTCTGGGTTGGTGAGCTTCAGGATGAGCATGTGCTCAGCCATCCAGCCCTCTTCCTTGGCCATGACAGAAGCGATGCGCAGCGCGTAGCACTTCTTTGCCAGGATGGCGTTGCCGCCGTAGCCAGAACCGTAGGACCAGATTTCCTTGGTCTCCGGGAACTGGGTGATGTACTTGGTGTCATTGCACGGCCATGCCACATCTTCCTGGCCCGGCTCCAGCGGAGCACCCACGGAGTGCAGGGCGTGGACGAAATCGCCGTCGGTACCAATCTTGTCCAAGGCTTCCGCACCCATACGGGTCATGATGCGCATGGAGAGCACCACATAAGCGGAGTCAGTCAGCTGCACGCCCAGCTTTGGTTCCGGATCGCTAATAGGGCCCATGCAGAAGGGAACCACGTACATGGTGCGGCCCTTCATGGAACCACGGAATGCCTCCGTCATTTCTTCCTTCATCGCAGCTGGCGGGGCCCAGTTATTGGTGGGGCCAGCGCCATCTTCATTCTCTGTACAGATGAAGGTGCGGGATTCCACACGGGCAACGTCGGAAGGATTGGAGCGAGCCAGGTAGGAATTAGGGCGCTTTTCTTCATTCAGCTTGATAAGCGTGCCCTTTTCCACCAGCTCTGCGGCCAAACGGTCAGCCTCGTCCTGGGAACCGTCTACAAAGACCACCTGGTCCGGCTGAAAAAGCTCAACATTCTCGCTGATCCAGCCGATAAGCTTTTCGTTTTTAGTCGGCAGCTCTCCGACGAGCCCTGGGATAGTGGCGGTCATTAGTAATTCTCCTGAGGGTGGGTATGAAAATTGGGGAAATAAATCCCCAACTGTGCCTTTCACCTCAAGATTAACGTGCTTGTCCGAATAATTTGCGCAGATTTTGTCACACCGGTTATATCCACCGCGTTTACCAGAACTTCACCAAGCGCAACCACAGATACTGTGTTAAAAATCGCCTTTTCCCATCCCCCTGTCTGGGGGTCTATTCCCCTCCCCGGCGGCAACCAAAACGATAATCTTCCACCCCCAACCGGGCCCACTGGTTATACCAGGATTGGCTTCGCCACACGTGGCCCCCGGCGCGGCGTATTGCTTGGCAAGGCTAAGCAGGGAAAAATAGGCCGCAATGAATAACACAGATAACTCTCAAAACACCCGCGCTGGAGAAATGCCTCCTGGGCGCCCACCACAGACCGACTTCAATGCCGTATTCGACAACGATCTTGACTACCCACGCCTAGGCAACGTCACCTTCCGCCGCGGCACGCTGACCGAAAATCAGCATGAGCTTTTTGAAAAGCGCTGGCCAGAACTAGGCCGCACGCTGGAAGACGAGGTCATTGACCTCGAGGCCTGGTTTGGCCGCAGCGGCGCCAAGACCATCGTGGAAATCGGATCCGGTACCGGCACCTCTACCGCCGCCATGGCGCCGAAGGAAGCCGATACCAATATCATCGCCGTCGAACTCTACAAGCCGGGCTTGGCCAAGCTACTGGGCCAGATCGAGCGCGAGGACATTGACAATATCCGCATGATTCGCGGCGATGGCATCGAGGTCATGGTGCGCATGTTTGCGCCGGAATCCCTTGATGGCATCCGCGTCTTCTTCCCGGATCCCTGGCCAAAGGCCCGCCACCACAAGCGCCGCATCATCCAGTCGGGCACACTCAACCTTTTTGCTTCCCGCCTGAAGAAGGGCGGCGTGCTGCACGTTGCTACCGACCACGCCGGATACGCCGAGTGGATCAATGAGCTTGTTGAAGTAGAGCCGAGCCTGGATTACAAGGGCTGGCCGTGGCCAGAGTGCCCGCAGTTGGTGGACCGTCAGGTCATCACCAAGTTTGAGGGCAAGGGTCTAGATAAAGAACACGTCATCACGGAGTATCTCTGGGAGAAGAAATAAATGAGCACCTACCTACTTGTCTGGGACGCGCCCAATATGGACATGGGCCTGGGCTCCCTGCTCGGCGGCCGCCCCACCGCCGCACACCGCCCGCGCTTCGACGCCATCGGCCGCTGGCTGGTACACCTTGCCCAGGACGTTGATGCGGAGCCGCGCGCCGATGTCTTTACTAATGTCACCCCGGGCGGCGCCGATGTCATCCGCCCATGGGTAGAAGCCATCCGCAACGTGGGCTTCGGCGTTTTTGCCAAGCCCAAGATCCACGAAAATGATGACGTGGATCCGGATATGCTTGACCACATCGAAAGCCTCCGTGAGGATCTAGCCGGCGTGATTGTTGCCTCCGCCGATGGCCAGAATTTCCAGGAGCCTTTGGAAGAGCTCATCGCGGAAGGCCTTCCGGTGACGGTCCTCGGTTTCCATGAGCATGCCGCGTGGGCCGTAGGCCACGCAGATATCAATTTTGTGGACCTGGAAGATATCGAGGGTGTATTCCGCGAGCCGCTACCGCGCGTGAACCTGGATAACCTGCCCGAGGGTGGTGCATGGCTGCAGCCATTCCGTCCCCTGGCTGCGCTGCTTAATAACCGCTAGGAGGCTGCCCCAATGTTTGAAAAATGGGGACGTTTTTCCTATGCACACCGCCGGCTCATCCCCGCCGTCATCGTCGCCGCCATCTTTGCGCTCTTTATCGGCTTTGGCTTGCAGCTCGAAGACCGCATGAGCCAGGAGGGCTGGGAGGATCCCAATGCGGCGTCGACAAGCGCGGCCCAGATCGAGCAGGAAGCATTCGGCCGCGATAACTCCGGCGATGTCATCTTGCTCTTCCATTCCCCCGATGAGAACTTCGATGCTGCCAAGCAGCACTTGGCGCAGTTGAAATCGGAGTATCCGGACCAGATTGACTCGGTGACCAGCTACTTCGACACGAAGAACCCGAACCTGGTCAATGCTGATCACTCGCTGGCTTTCGCCGCTATCGGCCTGAAAGGCGATGATGAGCAGACGCTGAAGGATTTCCGCGCCATCGAGGGCGCTCTCACAGATACCACCGCACCGGTGGAGATTGCGGGTGCCACCGCGGTTGCTGATGCCTTGGATGAGGGAATGTCCCACGATATTTCCCGCGCCGAAAAAGCCGCCCTTCCACTGGTAGGTATTCTCCTGCTGGTGGTCTTTGGCTCCGTCGTCGCGGCCTGCATGCCGCTGGTGGTCGGCGGCCTCTCCATCTTGGGCTCTTTGGGCATCCTGTCCATCCTGGCCGGATTCTCGCAGGTCAATGTCTTTGCCCAGGCCGTCGTCACGCTGCTAGGCCTCGGCCTAGCCATCGATTATGGACTCTTTATGGTCTCGCGCTTCCGCGAAGAGCTGGACAAGGGCCGCTCCACGGAGGAGGCGGTGGCCACCACCACCGCGACAGCCGGTCAAACTGTGGTTTTCTCCGCAGCCATGGTCGCCGTTGCGCTTTCCGGTCTCTTCCTCTTCCCCCAAGCCTTCCTGAAATCCGTGGCCTATGGGTCCATTTCTGCAGTCGGCTTGGCCGCGCTCCTTTCGGTCACCGTGCTGCCGTCCATTTTTGGCATGCTCGGCCCCAAGATCGATACCTGGTCCGTGCGCCGCACCTCGCGGACGGCACGCACTATTCAGGACACCTGGTGGTATAAGCTCCCGCGCTGGGCCATGCGCCATGCCCGCGGGCTGACCATCGCGGTATGCGGCCTGCTCATTGCCCTGACCCTGCCCATTATGAGCATCACCTTTGGCGGCATCAACGAGTCTTACCTGCCGCCTGACCAGGACACCCGCGTGGCACAGGATAAATTCAACGAAGAGTTCCCGGCCTTCCGCACGGAGCCGGTCAAGCTCGTGGTAGAAAATGCCTCGAACCAGCAGCTTGTCGACGTCGTCATGCAGGTCCGCGGCCTCGACGGCCTCACCGAGCCCATGGCGCCGACGACTGCCACCAAGGACGGCACTACCGTCCTTTCCGCCGGCATTGAAGACCGCGATGATTACGCGAAGATTGTGCACGAACTGGAAAAGGTCAAGGCCCCTGAGGGTGTGAACCTCTACGTGGGCGGTACTCCCGCCATGGAGGTGGAGTCCCTCGATGCACTCTTCCACACGCTGCCGTGGATGGCGCTCTACGTGGTGCTGGCTACATTCCTGCTCATGGCCCTAGTCTTCGGCTCCTTTGTACTGCCGCTCAAGGCCATTGTGATGACGTTGCTGACCTTGGGCGCAACGCTGGGCATCCTGACGTTAATGTTCGTTGCCGGCCTGGGCTCGGACATCCTCAACTTCACGCCCGGCCCGCTCATGAGCCCGATTTTGGTGCTCATCATCGCCATTGTCTACGGCCTGTCCACCGATTACGAGGTCTTTTTGGTCTCCCGCATGGTGGAGGCCCGCCGACGCGGTGCTTCCACCGACGAGTCTATTGCGGCCGGCACCGCGCATACCGGCGGCATTATTACCGCAGCGGCGCTCATCATGATCGTGGTCTCCGGCGCTTTCGGCTTCTCCGATATCGTGATGATGAAATACATTGCCTACGGCATGATTTTTGCCCTGCTTATCGACGCCACCATTGTCCGCATGCTCCTCGTTCCGGCCGTCATGCACTTGCTGCGCGAGGATAACTGGTGGGCCCCTAGCTGGCTGCGCCACGCCACCACCACTTTGACTGGCGGTGCGACGCACCGCGGCAAGACTGTTCCCTTCACTGAACTCAAACAACGCCTCGAAGGGGGTAAGTAAGTGAAGAATTGGCTGCGCCTCATCGCCTCGCTCATCGTCCTGCTGGTCTTGGTTTATGTCTTCCGCGATGAGCTGGACTTCCTGCGCGAAGGCTTCTCGCGGCTGTCCCACTCCGATCCCGCTGCGATAGTACTCGTAGTCATCGCCTCCATCGTGGCGGTACTCGCCATGGGCGAGGTCATGCGCTTGCTCATTCGAGCCGGCGGCATCAAGGTGCCGGCCGCAGAAACCGCAGCACTGACGTTGGCCGCTAATGCCTGGTCCACCACTCTTCCGGCCGGCCCGGCTTTTTCCGCCATCCTCACCTTCTACGTGCAGCGCACGTGGGGCGCGTCCGTCATGCTGTGTGGCTGGTTCTTCGTGCTGTCCTCTGCGATTTCCACCATGTGGCTCGTGCTCATCGGCTTGGGTGGCGTGCTCTTCCTCAACGCGGATATGGCGCTCTGGTCCCTCATCGGCACCTTGGTGCTCATGCTGGCGCTTTCTGGCGGCCTGTTCTGGCTGACCAATCATCCGGATACCATTATCCGCTGGCTCAACCGCCAAAAGCTCATTAAGGGCTCCAAGCGCGAAGCCCTCGTGGACCAGGTCAAGAATCTGGAGGAAGTTCACCTTACCCGCCGCCAATTCGGTTGGGTCTCCTTCTACTCTTTGGCCAACCGCCTGATCGACATGGTCTCGCTATGGGGCTGCGTGTGGGCCGTTACCGGCCACCTGCCCGCCCTGCACGCGGGCGAGGACACCACGACGATGGCCGGCGTGGCGCTGGCCTATCTCACCGCTAAGCTTGCCGGCTCTGCTCAGGTCACGCCGGCCGGCCTCGGCACGGTGGAAGCCGCCATCATCGCCACCCTGGTGGCTACGGGCATGACCGCGGTGGACGCTACCGGCGCGGCCATCATCTACCGCCTCATCTCCTTTGCCTTGATCACCATCATTGGCTGGGTAATCTACTTCTGGCACTATGCCCGCAAAGGCATCACCTATGCCGCCTTGAACCGAAAGGAAAACGCATGAGAATCGCCCCCATTATCGATATCATCGCTCTGATGCTCTTCGCCGTGGCTGCCCGCCTCGCCCACGGCGGTTTGAGCTTTTCCACCTGGGTAGATGCCTTTTGGCCCTGGGCCATAGGCGCGCTTATCGGCTGGGTCATCATCCTGGCTGTCAAGGTGCAGGGCAAGTGGAAGGAAGGCGGCATCGTCTGGCTGAGCACAGTCGTGGGCGGCATGGCCCTGTGGATGCTCGTCAACGGCCGCCTGCCGCACTGGAGCTTCCTCATCGTGGCGACGGTGATGTCCGCACTATTTTTCTTTGGCTGGCGGCTTTTCGCCCGCAAGTAAAAAAGAAGGAGGGTTTAACCCTCCTTCTTTTTTGCTCCATTTACTTGGAACTTACCTGAATGCCTGCCTGATTGAGAATATCGACGATGAAACCGATAAGTTCGCTGACAATGTCCACAGCGCTAGACAAAATCATAGATAACTCCTTCACTAGGATTAACTCTTTATATGCTATCCAAGCACAAGGCATTACATCGGGGCAATAGTGTGCTTCTTCGGCAGATCGCTTTCCTGCTTGGTGGCAAGTTGGCGCAGCGCCTGACGGAGCGCCAAGCGGGACTGATTCGGCTGAATCATAGCGTCTAGATAGCCACGCTCAGCCGCGACATAAGGAGCGGTCATGGTCTCATCATAGAAGTCCATGAACATCTTCTTGGTCATCTCACGCTGTTCCGGGGTCTCGGCTGCTTCTAGCTGCTTACCTGCAATCATCACCACGGCAGCGGCCGCACCCATCACGGCGATCTGCGCGGTCGGCCACGCCAGGTTGATATCACCGGTCAGGTTCTTCGAGCCCATCACCGCATAGGCACCGCCGTAGGCTTTGCGCACGATGAGCGAGACCTTCGGCACGGTGGCTTCCACCACGGCGAAGGCAAACTTGGCGCCGCGGTGGATAAGTCCCACCTTTTCCTGTTCCACGCCCGGCAGGTAGCCCGGGGTATCCACCACAAAGACCAGCGGAATATTGTAAGCATCGCAGATGCGGATGAAGCGCGCGCCCTTATCGGCGGCGTCGGCATCAATGCAGCCCGCAAGGTGCATGGGGTTATTGGCCACAAAGCCAACGGTCTTGCCATCGATGCGGCCAAAGGCGGTGATCATATTGGGGGCGAAGTTCTCTTGAATCTCAATGAGATCCTCGTCATCGCCCAACTGGGTCAACAAGTCCATCATGTCGTAGCCAGCATTAGTGTCATCCGGCATGAAGGCATTGAGCTCTTCGTCCTCGGCCACTTCGGCGTCGGCAGGCGCAGCGAACTCCGGTGACTCATCAAAGCAGGTCAGCGGCAGGTGGTCGAGGAGATCGCGGACCATATCAAAGGCGTCATCCTCGGAAGGGACGACCGCCGAGACGTTACCGTTAAGCTCCTGCTGGCGAGCGCCACCGAGCTCGGCGGAGGTAATGTCCTCGCCGGTAACCTCGCGGATGACGTTCGGTCCGGTGACATACATTTCCGCTTCCTCGTCTACGGCAATGACAAAGTCCGTGGTCACGGGAGCATAGACGGCGCCACCGGCCGACTTGCCCATCATGATGGAAATCTGCGGGCTGCGGCCGGACAGCGGCAACTGGCGGCGGGCGATCTCGGAGTACATGGCCAGCGAGGTCACCGCATCCTGGATGCGGGCGCCGCCGGAGTCCTGGATACCGATGACCGGGCAGCCGATCTTGATGGCCATGTCCATGACCTCGGTGACCTTCTTACCAAAGGTCACACCGACAGAACCGCCGTAGACGGTTTTATCGTGAGCGTAGATACACACGGGACGGCCGGAGATGCGGCCATAGCCGGTGACCACGCCATCGGAATAGATGGCGTCAGGGTCACCTGGGGTCTTACCCAAGGATCCGGTTTCGACGAAGGAACCCTCATCTAGCAATTCATTGATGCGTTGACGAGGCGTGGTGCGCCCAGCCTCGTCGCGGCGCTTGCGGGAGCGCTCACTGCCTGGGTCCTGCGCCTTATCAAGGCGCTCGCGCAGGTCAGCGAGTTTCTCAGCGGTTGTCTGCTTGGCCGCCACGTATCTTCTCCTCGATCCATTCGTCCATATGCTTGCCCACGATGCCGATGGCCGGCTCGTCTGGCACTGCAAGGTGATCGCTTTGCAGCTGCACAATTTCTAGATCCTTAACGATAACTCCCCAACCGCCGTCGGGGTCAATCTCAGCGTAGCGCGGCTCCAGCTCAATCGCACCGTCGTGCATGCGCTCGGAGCGGAACAGCAGGACCGGCACGGTGACATCGGCCCAGCGGTGGAAGTCGATTTTGGCCAGAATCTGGTTATCCACGAAGGAAGCGCGCTGGTGCTCCAGAACGCCGGCGGCAAGGCCGTGCTCAGAGGCATCGGTAGTAGCGAGGAACTCCGCCAGCATGGTCATAAGCGCATCTTCGCCCATGGTCTCCAGCATCTCGTACGGCGGCTCGAAGTCCAGTCCGTAGGTTTTCTTGGCAAAGGCCGCGTAGCGCTCCCACCGAGCACGGGTTTCTTCCGGGGTATCCGGCGCTGGATTCGACGGCTGGGTGGTATCCAGCAGCGCGATGAACGCCACGTCCGCCGAATCCTGGCCACGCTGGGTGCGCTGATGCAGCTGATAGGCCACCTCATAAGCCAGCGCGCCACCGAAGGACCACCCGCCGAGCACGACCTTGCGGCCGCGAGCGTAGTGCAGGATGTCCTCGATATAAGCCTCGGCGCGCTCCTCCAGCGAGCCCTCGACGCGCTCTACGCCGTAGACTGCCACGTCCTCGGGCAGGCGTCGGGTTAGTGGCTGGTAAACCACAGTGGTGCCGCCGGCTGGGTGGAACATGAATACGGCCGGGCCATCAGCCTCACGCAGGACGCGGATATTACCTTCCACCTCGGTCTCCAATCCTTCGCGGACGAGGTCGGCCAAAGTCTCTAGCGCCTCGGCCTCGTGGACCTGCTGGGCGGTGACCTCGATGCCGGCACGCTCGGTGAGGCGCTCGGCGATTTGGGTCGCTACCTCATCGCTTACCTCTGGCAGTGCCGAGGTAACGCCCGCAGCTGCCTTACCGGTAAAGGTGGCCCAGGTGCCAAAGACCATGCGCTCCGAGGCATCACGCGGGGCAACGCCGACGCCCTGGCCGGGTTCGTCTTCTTCTGGTGCAGGCGTATCCGCAGTAGCAATGTCGTTGGTATCCACGCTGCCGCCGGCTACGGCCTCTTCCACCATGGAAATAACGTCGGCCAAAGAGGCGTCGCGTAGCGCCTGCACCTGCAGCGGCGGAATTTGGAAGTCATTTTCCACGCGGTTCTTAATGCGCATGCCCATTAGGGAATCCAGGCCCAAGTCAATGAGCGGCAACTCGCGCGGCAGGTCAGAGACGTCGTAGCCCATGGATTCCGACACGATGAGTGCGAGGCGGTCTTCCACGGTTTCCTCGGCGGGATCCCAGCGTACGGCATCAACTTCTGCGGTTGCTGCAGGCTCGCTTTCAGGCACATCGGCCACGCCCGGGATAGGCGCCGCGCCCAAGTCCAAGGCGGAGGCAAAGCCTTCCGCTAGGAGCTCCGTCTGTGCGCCTCGGACGGCGTAGACGGCTACGGACATACCACCGATGGACTGGCTTACCAGCGTGGTGACCTCACCGCGCGGTGGCAGGTCGGCGTGTTCCTCGGTAGCGATGATGCGCGCCCCAGGCTTGACGGCCTCGGCCGCCGCCTCCACGATGGCCAGCGCAGATGGCGCCTGGTCCGCATTGGTAGAGAAGGCAACCTTGCCCTCTGGCAGATTGACGCGTGCGCCCGGCAGGCCGGATACACCGGCCGACGGACGCGCGTTGGTCCAGAAGCGCTGGCGGTTGAACTGGGTATAGGGCGCCTCTACGCGCGCACCAGAGCCAAATACCGCACCGAAGTCCACCGGCATGCCAGCGACATAGAGCTTGCTGAGCAGATCCAGCAAGGACTCGGTGGGATCCACCTTG
This sequence comes from Corynebacterium sp. S5S1, assembly GCF_001913985.1. Classification (NCBI taxonomy): domain Bacteria; kingdom Bacillati; phylum Actinomycetota; class Actinomycetes; order Mycobacteriales; family Corynebacteriaceae; genus Corynebacterium; species Corynebacterium sp. S5S1. The sequence goes on along the minus strand of NZ_MKXT01000005.1, from coordinate 67,571 downwards.
CGCTTCAACGCATACAGCAGCTGCGCATCGGCCTTGCCCACGGCGAAGGCGGTGGACATGAGGCCCATCAGCGCCACCGGGTTCGGCGAGATTTCCACCAGCTGGGTGTGGCCGGCGTTGAAGGCCGCCTCGGTGGCATCCTGCAGGTAGACCGAGTGGCGGGTCATGCGCAGCCAATAGTCCTCATCGTGCACGGTGGTACCAGGGCGATAAACCTCGCCCTTATCCACGGAGGAAAACAGCGGGGTGTGTAGCGGCTTGGCTTCCATGCCGGCGATGGCTGCATGCAGCTCGCCCAGGATGGGGTCCACGGCCGAGGTATGCCCGGCGGCCTTCACATTGAGCGCACGGGCGAACTTGCCCTCGCCGTCGAGCTTTTCCACCAGGTCCAGCACCTCTTGGCGTGGGCCGCCCACGGTGGTCATACCGGGTCCGGTATACACGGCGGGTTCGATATTGCCGTCGAGCGCGGCAATATCCTCGGCCGAGAGCTCTACGACGGCCATGGCTCCTTGCTCGGCATCGCTTAGCGACGCCTCACCCTCACCCATCAACCGTGCGCGGTGGCAGGCAATAACCATGGCGTCCTCTGCGGAGATGCCGCCTGCGGCATAGGCCGCGGCAATCTCGCCCATGGACATGCCCATCACGCCGGCTGGACGCACGCCAAAGGAAGCAAGCAAGTCCGTCAATGCAATCTGAATGGCGGTAATGGCCACCTGGGCGGTCTCGGTGTCATAGGTTTGGGCATCATCGTTGACGATATCCAGGATGGACCAGCCGGACTCAAAGTCCACGATGGCATCGAGCTCTTCCAAGCGAGCTTTGAACTGCGGCGAGAGCGCAATCATGTCCTTCGCCATCTTGCGGTGCTGGGATCCGAACCCGGAGTAAACAAATACCGGGCCTGGGACCTGCGGGGAATCCGCAGCGGCGATGCCAACGGAAACCTTGCCCTCAGCCACCTGGCGCAGGCGCTTGACCGCTTCCTCGGTGGAGCTAGCCATCACGACGGCGCGGGAACGGGAGTGGTTGCGGCGGGCGACAGTTCGGGCGACGTCGACAAGCGCGGGCTTTTCCGCCTCAATGAAGTCTGCCAACAGGGCCGCAGCGCGTGCCCGGCGCGAAGGCAAAAGGCCGGATACCGGCAACGCGACCGTTTCGGTGGAAAGCTGCGGCGCGCGTTCGGCCGGGGTACCGCGGTAATCGGTGAGTACGACGTGCGCATTGGTGCCGCCGAAACCAAAGCCAGACACACCCGCAACCTTGCGCCCGGAGTACTCGGGCCACTCGCGCGGATCCTCGACTACCTCGAGGTGCTCGGCCTCGAAATCGATATAACGATTCGGCGCCGAGTAATTGATATTGGCCGGAATTACGTCATTGCGCATGGCCTGGATGACCTTGATAAGGCCGACCACGCCCGCGGCGGATTCAGAGTGGCCGATATTGGTCTTGGCAGAGCCGAGCAAAATAGGAGTTTCGACCCCGCGGCCCGCACCGAGCACGCGGCCCAGGGCGGAGGCCTCGATCGGATCGCCCAGAATGGTGCCGGTGCCGTGGGCCTCAATATAGTCCACGTCCTGCGGATTTACGCCCGCATCAGCATAGGCGCGGCGCAGCACGTCCTCCTGTGCCTCCGGATTCGGGGCGGTCAGGCCATTGGAGTGGCCATCGGAGTTGACGGCAGAGCCCTTGATGACGGCCAGGATATCGTCACCGTCGGCTTCCGCATCCTCCAGGCGCTTGAGCACGAGGACGCCGGCGGCGTCGGCACGCACGATACCATCGGCGTCGTCGGAAAAGGCGTGAATGGCACTCGTCGGAGAGGTAACGCCCAACTCCGAGAACGCCGTGGACGCATGCGGGGCGGCCAAGATATTCACGCCACCGGCCAGCGCCACGTCCGCGCTCCCCGTGCGCAAATCCTTCATCGCCTGGTTCACCGCTACGAGGGAGGAGGAGCATGCCGTATCCACGTTGATGGAGGGGCCGCGGAAATCCAGGGCGTAAGAAATGCGGTTGGCAACCACAGCCGAGGAAATTCCGGTCAGCGCATACGGGTGCATCTCGGCGGAATCGGCACCGATGAGCATGCCGTAGTCGTTATTGGTCGAGCCCATGTATACACCGGTCTGCGTGCCACGTAGCTCATTGGCGGGGACACCAGCGTTTTCTAGTGCTTCCCACACCAGCTCCAACAGGATGCGCTGCTGGGGATCCATATTGGCAGCCTCAAGTGGAGACAGGCCAAAAAATTCCGCATCAAAGGAGGCGATGTCTTCAAGGTAACCGCCATCGGTATTTTGCTGAGCGATCTTCTCGCTCATTACCGGATCTGCGGAGTATTCGGACCACCGACCCACTGGCAACGGGCCGGTGCCGGCGCGCGATTCCGCCAACATAGACCAGAACTCTTGGGCATTGTTGGCGCCCGGGAAGCGGCCGGAAAGACCAATGACCGCAATGTCGGATCCCTGCGCGATCCGCGGGGCGCGCTCTTCCGGCTGGGGCACCGCCGGTGCGTTCAGCAGGCGGTCCGCCAGCAGCTCGATGGTGGGATACTCATATGCCACGGTGGCATCGAGGCGGGTTCCCAGAAGGTTTTCCAGCTCGCCGGATAACACTACAGCATCCCGCGAGGAGAGGCCATAATTTTCCAAAGGCTTGGAATCTAGGATCTCTTCGGCGGAAACACCGGTGGCCTGGGCGACCCAGTCACGCAGCCATGCTCGCAGTTGCTCGATGGTCATAAAAAGGTCTTTCGTTACGGAAAAATACTAAATAGCAAAGGGGTATATCGCTATATTTTGTCACTTTGTTAGCGATATATCAGAATCCCACATAATTCTTCTTGGCTACGCGGCGCGCAATCTTGCCGGAGGACGTGCGGTTGATTTCGCCAGGTGCCTTCCACACGATGTCATCCGGAGTGATGCCGTGGTGGGCAGTGACCGCGGTGCGAATGGCCTCGGTTGCCTCGGCATCATCGGACGGCTGCGCATCATCGGCGCGCTCCACCAGCAAAACGAGGGACTCAGAGTCATTGCCTTCCACGGAGAAGGCAGCAACGGAATCCGGGCGAACCTGCGCGGAAGCGGCTTGCACCGTGCCCTCAATATCCTGCGGATAATGGTTGCGCCCAGCAATGACGATGAGATCCTTCAGACGGCCGGTGATATACAATTCCCCATCCACGATGGTCGCCAAGTCTCCGGTGGCCATCCAGTAATCGTCTTCCGGCAGGCCATCTTGTTGACGCTCACCCAGCGTATTGCGGAAGGTCGCAGCAGTTTCCTCTGGGCGGTTGAGGTAGCCGGTGGCCATATTGGGACCGTGAACCCAGATTTCTCCGATAACGCCGTCCTTCACCTCGGCGCGAGTTTCCGGATCCACAATGGCGAGGTGCTGATGCGGCACGCACTGTCCATTGGAGGCGTAGGCAACGGTGTCTTCGGATTTATCCTCGATGACGGCGCGACCTGCAGCTAGCTCCGCGCGGTTAAAGTGCGCGATGACCGGGCGCTTCTCGGTTTGCGGGGTAGACACAATAAGCGCCGCTTCTGCCAGGCCATAGGACGGTCGCAGTACGGAGCGATCCACGCTGAAGGCACCGAGGAAAGAGTCCACGGCCGATTCCGTCACCGGCTCGGAACCAATAATAATGCCGGCCACGTGCGAGAAATCTGCATCCTTGGCATGGCGCGCAGCGAGTTCCAAGGCAAAGTTCGGGATTGCGGCATAGGTGGCCTGCTTGCCCGCCGTGAGGCGCCGGACCCAGCGATCCGGGTGCTGGATGAAATCGCGCGGGGTCATCATCTCGAAGTCGAGGCCCAAGATGGTGACAAATACGGCCAGGATGATGCCCATATCGTGGTGCATCGGCAGCCAAGAAACGATGCGGGCAGGCATCTGCAGCTGCACGGCCTGGAAGATCTGCGCCACGTTGGTAATAATCGCGCGATTGGTGAGCTCCACACCGGCCGGGGTGCGGGTGGAACCGGAGGTGTACTGCAGGAAGGCAGTGTCCTCTGCGGTTCCCTCCACAGGAGTCCAGGAGGACGCCAAAGAATCAGGAAGGGCGTCGAGGGAAATGATGCGCGGGCGCTCGCGTTGAGCGGAAAAGTACGTGCGCACTGCCGCCGCCGATACGCGGTTAGTTACCACAATGGACGGTTCACAGTCACCAAATACGGCCTTTAGGTGGTCCGAGTGCCCCGGTTCGTTGGGGTCATATAGCGGAATCGGCACCATGCCCGCATATAGAGCGCCCAAGAAGCCGAAGACGTATTCTGGTGAATTACCAGCCAAGATAGCCACGCGGGTACCAGGCTCTGCCACCTGCTGCAGGCGCGCCGCCACCACCTTGATGCGGTTATTGACCTGTGCGCGGGTGAGCTCCCGGCAGGTTTCTTCCTCACCGTAGATCCACTGGCGCATCACCACGCGGTCTGGGTCGGTCTCCGCTTGGAAGAGCTTCTCTGCCAACTGGGCCAAGGTGAACTCGGGCGCTAAGAACTGCCCCATCTGCGCTTTTAGATCCATCGATTCTCCTTAGGTAAATGGTTTCGGTAATAAAACTATCGGAGTTGGGGGAATGGTTGTTACGCGGCGTCGATAAGCTGGCGGGCCCAGCCCACTACCCATTGGTTAGCAGTCGTTCCATCGATAACGCCACTATTGGAGGCATATTGCGCATGCACGCCATTCGCGGCAATCAAACCCTGCGCGCGCTCAAGTGCATTGGTCACGTTTGGCGGGGCATCACAAACCGAATCATTGGGCGCGCAAATCTGGAAGGTGCGATCCGCGAGGCTACCGAACCCATTCTGGCGCGCACCACGCATGGAGGCCCCCGGCACGATGGGCTGAACCAATCCGGATACCGGCTGAAGGGCAATTTCAGCACCGACACCACCCACCTTGCGACCCGGGTTTTGCCCGACGCCATTTTGACGGCGGCCGTCCGCGATAAGGGCCACGCCCGCGATGGATTCCGCCGGCACCACACCCTGGCCGCCGCCAATCTCATCGGCAACGTCGCCAGCAATCACCGCACCCTGAGAAAAGCCGCTCAAAATAAATTTGGTAGCTGGGCAGCTTTGGTGAACGCTACGTAGCTCGTCATTCATCTTGGCGGTTCCCTCATTGCGGGAATCGTCGTAGCTCATTTCATGTTGCGCATTAATATTTTTGAATTGCGCGGTATAGGGAAGGGTCCAGACCTTCACGTCCTCCCCGTAGGCCTCCTGCAACGGCTTCGTAATAGACAGCATGAACGAGCGCGGGTTGGCAGAAGGGTTAATGGGGTCGTCGTCAGCCGCAGACTCCCAGGTACCCGGGGCAGAAATGAACTCCACACGGGGGCACCACTCAGGCTGCTGCGGTTGCGGTGGCGCGGCCTGCTCCGTGGTGTGCGGAGCCGGGGAGTCGGTGCCTTGGTTGAGGTAACGCGACGCGCCTACGCCAATGACAGCTAAAACGACGAGGGCCGCGACAACGGTAATAGTTTTTCGCATGGATTAGTTGTACCAGCTAAACCTAGCAAATCCCTGAACGTGCGGAATCCTTGATGAGCTGGGAAAGCTCTTCGAAGCCCATCGTGGTGCGCTGCTGCTCAATGAGCTGGCCGGCAACCGCAGAAATGGTGACCTCATTCTCGTCACAGGCCGCTTTGCCGGCCCCAAGGAGCTGATCCTCTACGCCATCGACGTTAACGCCGGCGTCCTTGAGCTTGTCCAAGTATTTGGCGTCCGGTTCCGGCACCTCAGCGGACGGGATTTCAGAGATCTCACGCGCACCGCGATCTTCTTGCGACTTAGAAGCGGAATTCTCCGAAGAGGAAGGGGCATCGGACTCCCGCTCGAGGGGCGCGATCTCGGTCTCTTGCGGCGGTTCGCTATCCACCGTGGCGGAATCGCAGCCCGCAAGACCCAAGCACAGCGCCGCGCCCACAACTACTAGCTTGCGCATAGCTACTTCTTCTCGGCCCGAACCTGGCCGAGGACCTCGCTGATCTTGCCGTGCTGGAATTCCTGGCTCACGCCGCCAGCGGCAATCTCAGAATAGTCAGAAGTAGGCCAGCCGAACTCGCCTTGCTCCCAGCCAGCCTGGCCCCAGCGGTCCATGATCTTGCTCTTCAGAATGTAGTGCGCACCGGACTTCGGGGACCAGTAGATGCTGCCCTTCTCAAAGGTCTGGAAGAAGCCGCCGTTGACGGCGTTCTCACCGGACGTCGGGAAGCCGAGCGCAGATTCAGCGCCGCCCATGTCCTTGTACTTGGCACCGATAGCACCGTGGACTACCTGGTTGGAGCCATCCGGATTACGGGTCAGGACGCCATCCTGGAATTCCTGCATGTAGCCCTCGCCGACCTTCTTGACCGGGCCGGTCGGGTACTTCAGGTCGCCCCTTTCGTAGCCGTTCTTGCCCCAGGCCTGGAACATATCGCCGGTAATCTCCCACGCACCGGTCTCCGGGGACCAGTAGATGGAGCCGTGCTCGAAGTGCACGAAGCGACCCTTGCCGTCCGGGGTCTTAGACTCGCCGGTCTTAGGGAAGCCCAGCCAGGAGGTAGGCCCGCCGATTTCGGCGTAGCGAGCACCAATGCGGCCGAAGAGGGCGTGCGCACCGGTATCCGGGGACCAGTAAGCGGTACCAGACTCGAAGTCCTGGGCCTTGCCCTTCTTGGCGACGTCGTACTCGTTATTCAAGCAAGAGCCAATGACGCCGCTCTTGGTTTCCTTGGCGATGGCACCAATGGCCTCACAGTCCGCACCGCGATCAGCCTTGTCCATCTCGAGGGCATCTGCGATGTAGGGCCATGCCTGCTGCATCTCAAACTGCCAGTATTCCCAGCTATGCACGCCGGATGGGCGGAACTTAGTCACAGGGTCAATCTTGGCGCGCTTCGCATAATCAACAAAAGTCTGGGTCGACATACGGGAGATGACCTCCAAGCCCATGCCGGCGAGGTTTGCTTGACCCTTGGCCACGGAGTTGGCGTTACCAAAGTCATCCTTGCCCGAACCTGCAGAGACATATACCTTCATGTCTTTCAGGTTTTCGATGCCCAGCTTTGGATCGTGGTCGATCCAGTTCTGGGAGCCCGGCTGTCCCCACATCTTGCGGGAATCATAACCGCCGGCATCGCGCTGCGCAGCCATAATGGCTTCCGGCATGCCGCGCGTAGTGGTGTCCAGGTAACCGGAGAAGGAGCCCACGAAGTTGAACAGGTGCGGGTTGCGCTCAGCCAAGTTCATCGCGGCCGTGCCGCCCATGGACAGGCCGGTGACCGCACGCTTGTGGTTCGAGCGGTACTCATTATCCAAGATGGGGATCAATTCCTTGGTGAGGAAGGTCTCCCACATGTAGCGCTTACCGCGGTCTGCTTGCTCCCAGTCCGAGTAGAAGGAAGATTCGCCGCCAACCGGCATAATCAGGTTGACGTTACGGTCAGCGTACTGGTTCAAAATATTGGTCTCGATGGTCCAGCCGGACTCATCGTCACGCGCACGCAGGCCGTCGAGCGCCCATACCTCTGGGAACTTCTTTTCCGGGTGGGAGTACCAGTCACGAGCCAGCTGGATTTGCACCTTCTGCTCTTTATCCGGCATGGCTGCGGACTTGATGTAGACCATCAAGTGGCGGTTGGTCAGGTACTCCACACGATTGATCTTGACACCCTCCGGCAGGCCCTTAACATCTGGGTATTCGGTGTTCAGCGGGGTGCGAGCGGGTGGCTCCTTCGGGGCGAAGTGATCGGACAGGCTGGAATCGCCGCCGATTGCGGAAGAGAGATCGCCTACGGAAGATTGTGCGGTGGCGTTTGGCAGCAGAGCCAAACCCACGGCAATAGCGGTAGGTACTGCGGCCACTGCAAGGCCCTTGCGAGCTTTGCTCGGGGAAGTGCTTTTGCGCATAGGTAAACGTCCTTGAAGATTTGCCGCGGTACCTTTCCGAGGGTTCCCCTCCCCCGGACCGATGCCTGCGGCGTGAGCTGTCTATCGTGTGCTCAAGTTTAAGTTGAACTTGAGGCTTACGCTAGACTGACACGCCGCTACATTGCCGGGGAGTTGCCCGGGTTATCCTGTCCGCTCACGCGGTACAGGTGCTCGTTGACAAACTCGCCGACGCCCCAGCGTGCCAGCTCGCGGCCGTAGCCGGAGCGGTTCACGCCACCGAAAGGCAGGCCTGCTGCGGTTACCGACGCCTCGTTGACAAACGTCATGCCATCGTTGAGCTGGTTTGCCACCTCGAATGCGGCATCCAGATCGGTGCCCCATACGGAGCTAGACAAGCCATAGTCCGAGTTATTAGCAATCTCGATGGCTTCTTCGACGTCCTTGGCCTTATAGACAATGGCGACCGGACCGAAGATTTCATTGCAGCCAACGTCGGCGGAAGGGTCGACGTCGGTAAGCAGCGTAGGCTCCATGTACGCACCCTCGCGGTCAATCTTCTTGCCGCCTACGCGAACCTTGGCATCACCATTGGCCGCAGCCTTCTCCAGCCGCTCTACAATCTCATCGCGAGCGTCGATGGAAGACAGTGGACCAATATCTGCATTCTCATCGTCGTACGGGCCAACCTTCATGGCCCCGATCTTCTTTTCCAAGTACTCTACGGTGCGGTCGTAGAAGTCCTCGAGCACAATAAGTCGCTTCGGCGCGTTGCAGGCCTGGCCAGTGTTGTACATGCGAATCAAGTTGAACTGATCCAGTACCCACTCGAGGTTTTCATCATCAATGACCAAGAACGGGTCGTTGCCGCCCAGCTCCAGCACCGACTTCTTATAATTTTCGCCCGCGGTCTTTGCTACTGCAGAGCCCGCAGCTTCAGAGCCAGTCAGGGAAACGCCCTTGATGCGCTTATCCGCTACAAAAGCATCCATCTGGGAACCGGAAGCGTAGATGTTGATGTACGCGTCCTTCGGCAGACCAGCCTCTTCCAGGATGTCCTGGCATGCTTGGGAAGACAGCGGGCAGATGGAAGCGTGCTTGAGCACAATGGTGTTACCCAGCAGCAGGTTAGGCGCCGCGAAGCGGGCTACCTGGTAGTACGGGAAGTTCCACGGCATGATGCCTAGCAGTGGGCCGATCGGCTCCTTGCGCACTACGGTCTTGTGCGCGTTTTGGGCCGGCAGGTATTCATCTGCAAGCAGCTCGTGAGCGTGCTCAGCATAGTAGCGGTAGATATCGGCCACGATCTGAATCTCAGCCTTAGCCCAACGGGTTAGCTTGCCCATCTCACGGCCAATGTGATCGGCTAACTCATCAATGCGCTCTTCATAAAGATCCGCTGCGCGCGAAAGGATTGCCGCGCGTTCCTCAATGCGGGTCTCACGCCATGCATTAAAGGCCGCAGTAGAACGGTCCAGAATGTCATCACGCTGTGAATCATCGATACGCTCGAAAGTGTCTTCACTCTTACCAGTGCTTGGATTCTCAATAGCGAACATGGACCCCTGTATAGTCCCGACTCACGAACCTTGCAATGTTCTCCTCTGCAATTTAAGGAATTGCTCCCAAGTAAGTTTCCAGTGAATGTTTCGTGGCGCTAGAGGTCCGGCTGCGCGGTCCACTTCAAAGGTGCCATCCTCAAACATCCAGACAATATCTCCGGTAAACGGGTCCATGATGTATCTCACCCGACCATCCGTCTTCACGTTATGGTGATGCTGGCATAAGCTGACCAAGTTTCCGGCGCTGGTCGGACCCCCTTCGTCATACTCCACACGGTGGTCCAGTTGGCAATAGTGCGCTGGCATTGAACACCCCGGCCACCGGCAGGTCGCGTCCCGCCCCTGCACCCAGGCACGGATTTCTTCTGAGGGAACATACTTTTTGACGTCCTCGGCGGTAAGAGTTCGCACCGCAGAGTCATGTGCTAAGTCCTCCCCCAGATGGCACCACCCTGCGCTAGGAATAAAGACGCGGGAAGGATCCTCGCCAGTGCGATAGGTGTTAATCACCACCTCGGTACTAGTGCGGTTAAAGATCAGATTTTCCAGCGCCTCCGCCTTTGAAACTCCGTCTTCTGCTGCCGCTTTATCAACATGCCGGGAAATCGCCGCCGCAGTGGCCTTATCTGTCTTCAACACGATCGTGGCTTGTCCACCCGAATAGGACACCGACACCGCGCGCTCGATTTGCGCCGACAAATCTGGCTTCAGCAGCCCATCAATGAATCCGCGCAGGAAATTTCGGATTTCCGGTTCCGTCGGCACGTGCTGTCCTGGGTCTTTGGGCGTGAGAAAATCTGCCAAGGCCGCATCAACCAGCTGGATCTGCGCTTCATCCCCGCCGAGGGGGCGCAATTCCACGTCAATAACTTGGAGTCGCGGAAGGTCCAAAATCCAGTGTTCTGTTTGTACTGCGGTAGTAAGCGGCAGTTCGCGCATCCGAAAGTGGGCTTGGATTGCACTTGATACCCGCCATCGCGAAAGACCGAGCTTCTTAGCCAATACAGCTAGTGTGCAATCAACGTCGTCTTCCAACTGTGGCAACACTGCCTGGAACAGTTGCCATGATTGAATTCTTTGCACCATGGCCATGACACACACGGTGTCTTCCATGTCATTGGTAGAAAAATACGCTTGTTTTGGTGGTGCGGTAGCAGTAGTCACAAAAGCTCCCCCTCTAAATAAATTCGCACACCCAATCGAACTGACACCCCTAGATTAGCGCAACGCCGAGATCCCCGCAATAGATAGACGCATATTTGTTCGATACGCCTCATAAAAGAAAATCCCCTTTCCTTGAGAAAGGGGACTCGGCCGCAAGAATTACCAAGCGTTCATGACGTTAAGCACCTGCGGCTTAGAGCGGTTGAGCTGGTAGCCGAACTGCTCCCAGTTGTGCAGACCCTGTGCCGGGTAGTCCACGGTCGGGTTCAGGCCCTGCAGGCGAGCGGCGCCTTCCCACACGCGGGTGGTGATATTGGAGCCGAACTCGAGTGCGGCACCTGCCGCTTGGTGCTCCGGCAGGTAGTGGCTATCGCCGGCGCCTGGGACACCAGAAGCTGCGGAGATGTACAGGTTGGTATTGCGCAACTTCGGAATAAGCAGCAGCGGATCGTTCTGGAAACGCTTCGGGTTAAACAGGGAACCGTACATAGCGTTGATGTTGAATCCGCCCGCATCCAGCATGGCAAAGCGCATCATGGTCTGAGCGCCTGGGACCGTGGTGGTCAGGAAGCCAGAGTAGGACAGCGCCTGACGGAACTGGTTCGGGTGCTTTGCAGCCAGGGTCAGGGCGGCACCGGCGCCCATGGACAGGCCAGCAATGGAGTTATTGTTGCGGGCAACACCGAAGTTGCGCTCCAAGTAGCCAGGAAGCTCGCTGGTCAGGAAGGTCTCCCACTTATAGTTGACCGGATTTTCCAGGTCGTAGGTAGCAGGACCCTGCCAGTCAGCGTAGAAGGAAGCAGCACCACCGACGGGCATAGCGAGGGTGATGTTGTGCGGCTCGTAGGTCTTGGCAGCATTAACGTCATTTACCCATGCGTTAGTGCGATCGGTGGCACGCAGGCCATCTAGCAGGTAAAGGGCAGCATTGCCGCCACGCTTTGCCGGCTGAACCTGCACCGGAATGGTGCGGCCCATTGCCTGGGACCATACGTCGCAACGCTGGACCCACCAGCCGACCTTGTCCCACTCACACGTACCAGTGGCGTCACGGCGCAGCCAGTCGCGGTTGGCTGCCTCTGCCGGCTGGGACCCTGCCACGACGGCCAGGCCCAAAGCTACGGCAACTGCCATGATGACTGAAAGGACGCGACCCTTGATGGATGCAGTCATCTTTCTCCTTCAAACTCCTCGGTGATTGTCACTAAGTTCTATCGTCCGGAACCTGTATACCGTTAACGTCACGGATCGATAACAATATCACAGAATAGTGTAACTTAGGTTCCCCCTAAAGTCTGCATTTAAAGGGATTAATGCAGGTAGTCAGAGGGATTAGAAGAAAAAGTGAGGGTCCGGCCATCGGTCAGGGAGAATTTAATATTTTTCCAGAAACGGTCCCAAGTTAGGGGTTCCCTGTATGTGGCGAAGAGTTTCTGAAAATCGGCGTCGTCAAGCGCGGCGCGAGCCTTGGCCGCCTCGTGCTTATCAATCCACGCCGGGATCTCGTCGATATCGGCCGCGGAATCTGCCACCTGCCACGACATATCCAAGCTCTTGTCGTGCCCAATGCGCCCGCCCACGATGCGCGGCTGGCGCGCCGCCAAAGGGTTGCTGAGGCCGATATTGTCCAGCACGCGAATATCCAGCGGCGCATTCATGGAAGACAGGCCCAAATTGAGCAGGTAAACGGTCGGCGGATCGGTGCGCGAAGGGTCCGCAGGCGTGGCCGTCCACGAGAACCTATCTTCGCCCTTGATATAGCGGAAGGTCATGGCGTCGCCGGCCTCTAGCTCGTCGATGCCCTCTTGGTAGTCCTCCATAAACTTGGCGCCGAGGAACTCTTCGGCCCGCATAGGAGGATCCTGGCGCTGGGTGGCATAGGTCCAGAAATCGCGCTCGTCCACGATGGAAATTTCATCCGCATAGACGCTGCGATCCACCGGATGGCCGCGCAGAACGATAACCAGCGCCCACACCGCGCAGAGGACGGAGACAATCCACATGCGTACGCTAACGACAAAGATTGGAAGCAGAAACGCAAAAAGTGGCAGCAGCAGCATGCGGCCGTGCATAAAGTCTCCGCCCACGCGCAAGACGTAAAGCGTATGGATGAGTGCCGCACCCACAAAAAGATACGTGGCAGTGGCGGTGGAGCGCAGAGCGGTGGGGCGCAGGTCCGCCTTCCACAGACCTGCAATGGCAAGCACTATGAGCGGCAGGAAGAGCCAGTACGGTCCGGCAAAGTCCGCCAGGTAGGTAAAGCCTTTGCCCCATTCGGAACCCGCCGCGGACTTGGCCACGGCCGTGTGCGGGGTCAGCAGGCCGTAGTAGCCCATGCGGAAAATCTCATAGGCCAACGGCAGCGGCACTGCGACGGCAAGAATCTTCCACCAGCGGTGGGATACGAGCAGCACGATTCCCACCAGCCCGCCATACAGGGCGAGCTCTGGGCGCACCAGCCAGGACAGCCCGGCCCAGAAGGCGAGCCAATAGGCTTCGCTATTGCTCCCGGAGTGGCGGCGCGGGCGCGACCACCGCAGCAAAAGCCACCACAGCACTGCGAGATAGAAAATGCACAGGCCCCATTCCAGCCCAGAAGTGAAAAAGTCCCGGGCCGGTGGCAGGGCCAGATACACCAGCGCGCCGGCCGGAAGGACGGCTCCAGAGCGCATGCTTGCCGACGCCCCCGTGCCGACAACCATTGCCGCTACCGCTAAGAAGAGGCCCAAGTAAACGGCGATGCCTTCCAGATTTGCATGGGAAACCCAGCGCACGAGGAAGATGAGGTACTGCCACAGCGTGGAGGTATTGGCCTCTACACGCTCGCCCATATTGAACACGGGCCCATTTCCGGCTTCGAGGTTGCGCACGGTGCGCAGGACGATGAGGCCGTCATCGGAAATCCAACGGCGTGCGAAGCCGCCCCAGAAAGATAAAACACCGATCACAAGAACGACCGCTGGGGTGCTCCAGCGGGCGATGCTCTTGTGGTCGATGTTAAACACGGGGAGAAAGTTTATCAGCCCCACGGAAAATTTCTATATCGATTCCGCTGTGTCTAGAGCAACGGCATGATATAAACCGCCATGGCAATGCAGGCGAACCAAGCCAAGGCGAGAACCTGCAAAGTGCGGTCCTCCAGTGCAATCTCGTCCGGTGCGCCGCCCTGGCCGCGGTCCACATCGGCCGCATAGCGGAGGATGGCGATGGTAAACGGCACCATGGAAATCTGGTACCACACGCCGCCGGTCTGGGCGTCGTTAGCGAGTTCGAAGCCCCACAAGGTGTAGCAAATGACCACCGCGGTGGCGGCTAGGGTCCACACGAAGCGCAGGTAAGTGGGCGTATACCCCTCCAGGGACTTGCGGATTTTCGCGCCGGTCTGTTCTACCAACAGAATCTCCGAGTAGCGCTTGCCGGAGGCCATAAATAGCGAGCCAAAGGCCGCCACCAGCAGGAACCACTGCGAAAGCTCGATGCCTGCAGCCACGCCACCGGCCATGGTACGCAACATGAAGCCAGAGGACACCAGGGCGATATCAATCACCGGCATATGCTTCCAGCCAAAGCAATAGCCCAACTGCAACGCGATATAAATCGCCATCACGATAGCCAGCTGCGGCCCAGCGGTGGCAAGGAAAGACAGGCCGATGGACAGGCCGATGAGCACCACGGCCATGACATAGGCGAGCTTAATCGGCAGCACGCCCGAGGCAATCGGGCGGAAGCGCTTGGTCGGATGCTCTTGGTCCTCGCGCCAGTCCTTCGCATCGTTAATCAGGTAAATGGAGGAAGCACCGAGGCAAAAGACGACGAAGGCCAAGAGGACGTCGAGAAGCACGCGGCCGTGGAATAACGCATCGGCGCCGGCCGCAGCCGGGGCGGCCAGCACCAGGACGTTTTTTACCCACTGCTTGGGGCGCAGGGCCTTAATCATGCCATCGGCAAGATTCTTCGGCGGCTTGCGCTTGCGGCCGGTATCTACGCCGGAGGTGTGCGGTTCCGAATGGAAAAAGTGCTGGTTTCCATCATCACTCATGCTTCATTCCTTTCATCACGACCTCCGCGGTAGCAGCGCCGATGGCCGCACCCACGGCCGTGTCTGTTGGATAGTGCACTCCGAGCACCATACGCGATGCCATCATTACCGGCACGCCGAGAAGGGGCGCCTTGCGGCCGGTAAGGCGGCTTACCGCCACCAGGAATGCGGTGGTCGAAGTCGCGTGCGAGCTAGGGAAAGACAATGTGGAGGGCGTCTTTACCCCCACGCGCACGTACGGATAATCCGGGCGCTTGCGGCGCACGATGCGCTTGAGCACCACACTGGCGGCGTGCGCGAGGAAGGCGGCGGCCCCAACACGGACCCAGCCTTCGCGGCGGCGCTTGTCGATGCCCGCCCCTACCGCAGCGCTGCCCATCCAGCCCAAGGCATGCTCGCCCCAGTGGCTAAGCCCGCGGGCGGTGGGAAGCACGCCGGGCACGTCGAAGGCCGCACCCTGGATGCATTCGAGGACGCGCGATTCTGCTACGGAAAGCTTATTGGGCATCGAAGACCTTCTTCCACGACTCGCGCGAGGTCAGCTCCGGCTGGGCCGCCCGGTATTCGGCGCGCAGGTCATCGAAGTTCTCTTCGATTTCCTTCAGCAATTCGCGGGTCTGGGTCACGAGGTCCTTGGCCAGATCGCGATCACGTTTGCGGAAGGCCACGCCGGTGCCACCCGCGGTGGACACAGTGGCCGAATCTACGCGGGACAAGGTGAACCAGCGGGCCTCGTCCGGGGTGAGGTTGAGCTGCGGCGCCTCATGGTGCGCAGCGTCTTCCTTGCTGACGAGGTGCTTGAGACCCTTGATAGCCCACGGGATCTTCTTAATCTTGGCCAGGCGGCCGCCGATATTGCGGGTGGGCACGCCCGGCGCGCCGGTGGGAGCCGGCAGCTCATCGGCGGATTCCAGGATGACGGCATCGGAGTAGTTCTTGCGGATCTGCGCAATGCGCGGCAGCGAAGACTCCAGGATGTCGAAGAGCTGGTCCGGCCCGGCCAGGAAGTCTCGCATAGCCTCAATCTGGATGGCCATGGTGGAGTATTCCATGCACATGGTGTGCTTGAGGGTGGACTTAAAGATGGACTTGGTAATGCCCTTGGCCGGCCCCTCGTGGTACATCGCGGCTACGATGAGGCGGTTGCGCAGGTGGAAGTAGGCCTGCCAGTCAATGGCATCGTCCTTATCCGCCCAGGCCATGTGCCAGATGGCGGCACCTGGCCAGGTCACCGTGGGGAAGCCATTGCGCGCCGCGCGCAGGGAATACTCGGTATCGTCCCACTTGATAAAGAGCGGCAGCGGCTGGCCGTTGGTTTCTGCCACAATGCGCGGGAAGAGGCACATCCACCAGCCGTTGTACTCCACGTCAACGCGGCGGTGCAGCGCGCGGGAATCGTACTTCTTGGGATCTAGGTGAGTTTCGCGGGTACCGATGGCGCGCAGCGGGTACTTGGCAAAGTCGTGGTCGTAGACGGCGTGCGGTGCCGCACCCCACATGAAATCGGCACGGTTGACGCGCTCGCCGGTAGTGCGCAGCTGGGAGCGCTCCTGCAGGTTAAGCATTTGGCCACCGACGATAATCGGCTTGGCAGCGTAACGGGCCGCTTGCACCGCGCGCAGCACGGAATCCGGTTCGATGGCGATGTCATCGTCCATATAAAGGATGAAGGGCGAATCGGTATTTTCCAGCGCCTCGTACATAATGCGGGAGTAGCCACCGGAGCCGCCTAGGTTGCCCTGGCGGAACTCGCGGAAGCGCTCACCAAAGTGAGCGACTGCCTCGTCATAGCCTGGCTCATCGGCAGGGTGCTGGTTGCCTTGGTCCGGCATGAGGACGAAGTCGATGATCTCATCGACTACTGGGTCCTCGGCCAATGCCTTAAGGGCTGCTACGGCATCGGTCGGGCGGTTGAAAGTGGGAATGCCTACCGCCACGCGCTTGTCTTGGGCCGGCTGCTCGGTGCCGTCCGGCAGCACCTGCGGGCCGGGGGCGTGGGGGGAGCACCAGGCGGCGTCGGCAAGCGTGGTGTCCTGCTCGGCGGTGATATCGAACCACAGCCAGCCGCCGTCTTCGAAGTTTTTGAGTGGCAGCTCGAACTCATGGTGGCCGGTGCTTACCAGGTGGTTGGCCACGGAAATGCGCTGGCCATCCTGCTTGGAGCGGTAGAGGGAAATATTTGCCTGGCCCTCAATGTCCAGGCTGAGGATAACGGAGCGCAGCTGGGACCAGCGGCGCCAATAGGAGGCCGGGAAGGCGTTGAAGTAGGTTTCAAAAGAGGCTTCCTCGCCGGCCGGGATGGTTACGGACGTGCGGTTAAACCAGCTGAGGCGTTCGCGGTTTTGCTCGGCCTCGATGAGGTAGAGCATCCGCACATCAAAGGGCTCGCCGCGCTTAGGCAGCAGAATGCGCTGCAGGGGCTCATGGGCCTGGGTGTTGTTGGCAGTCACGATAACTTCGATTCTCCAAACGGTATAAACAGTAGTCAGCGATTTAGCGTAGTTGCTTTTGCATAAGTACTACGGTTTACACGCGGAGCCCGTAAGATGGAACATCATGAGATGGGTTCCTTGCGCGGCAGTAGTAGGTCTTTTTGCTGCAGCTAGCGCACCCGCCGCCCTCGCGGAGGACAAGCCCGCGGTGGATTTTTTGGACCACGCCCAGATTCTAAGCTCTTCGGACGAAGAGGCCGTGAAATCACAAGCGCAGTCCATGCACCTTCCAGATTCCGTGCACGAGGTTGTCTACGCCACGTATCCGAATTCGGGCGAGGGTTTTTCCCGCACCCTGTTGCATGACTTGGCGCGCGAGCACCCACAATTCATCGGCAACGGTGAGCTGCAGAAGAATGTACTCGTTATCGCCGTGGGCTTTGAACCCAATAGCATGGCCGTGCGCTGTGGCGCCCAAGTGTGCCGAGACATCAAGATTTATGACGCCGGCCGCGTGGACGGCATCCTGGATCAGATGCGGCCGGCGCTGGAGGACGATGACTATACCGTCGGCATGATCTTGGCCACGCGCGCCGTCGCGGATCCGACCGTGCGCCGGCAATCTGCGCAGGAGGCGCCCACGTGGTCCGTGTTCATCGCAGCCACTGTGATGCTCGTAGTTCTGGGCGCGGTCGGCCTCATTACCTACTTGTTCATCCGCCGCGCCCGAGTGCGCAAGCGCTTCGATTATATTGAGGGCGCTCGCGACGGGGCTGAGGAACTCATCAAGCGCACGGAGGCACGGATTGACGCCCTGCATTCCCCCTTGGCGGGCGACTACCTGAAGGTACAGTGGCGCTCTCTGTTCAATCAGTACACTGATGCGCGACCGACGCTCAAGGCGCTGGAGAACATCCAAGACTATTCCCTGCACGCCGCTTCCATTAAGGAGGCATACAAAGCGCTCAAGCAAATCAATACGGCCGCAGCGCAGATAGATTCCTTGGAAAATTTCTGCGCCGGCGATACTGCAGTGCGCGCGGGCGAAGTGCAATGGCTGCTTGGCGACGCCCAAGCGGCCCTCTCCCGCCAGCCCGACAACGCCAGCTTGCGCCAGATAACGCAGCGCATTAAAGACCTGTCCCAGGATCTGTCGCGGGAAGACTTCGACTCCGCCTTCGCTCGCGTCCTCGAGGACTACCACCCCATGGTGGGCGCGCTGCCAGAAAGGCTATATCCGCAACGCGACCGTAAAACTCCCCCGCTTCTAGGCACGCCGGAATGGCGCCCCGGCATGGGCACGCATTACATGCCCTATAGGTTTGCGGGCTTCTGGGTAGCTAATAATAACGTCTCCTCCCAGCTGCCCAACCCATATCGCTTCTAAGCGTTGACCGGTTCGGCTACCGGATCAATGCCCAGCTTATTGAGCATGTAGAGTACGCGGGCTTCGAGGTCATCAGCCAATTCGCGCGCCTCCTCCACGGTATCCGCGGCAGGAATATCCCAAATTTTGATGTCCTTGCCTGCCTCATCGCGCTCGATCTCGCGGCCCAAGAACACGATGTAATCCGGCATCGCTACCGTACGCACCTCATCGAGGTACTTATTCGGGGCCTCGCCCATGCCGCGCTCGTTCATGACGTGGGCAAGGTGACCTTCCGCTTCGTTTTCTGGGTGAGTAACGGCGGTATCTACAAAGAGGGCTGCGCCGGCGTGCTTGCGGGTCAGTTCCGCTGCGGCTTGGGCCAGCGCATTATTGGTACCGGCGGCAAATCGTACGTGCAGGCGGTGAGCACCGAAGTAGTCGCGGACCTCACGCTCCACCAAAAGCGGCACGAATTCATCGAGTTCCGCCTTTTTGGTGTGCTTGGCAATAACCTCATCGAGCTTGGCATCGATTTCCGCGGCCGTGTACTCGTGGCCATAGTTCTCGTGCAGATCCTGGCGCAGGGTTTCAAACTGGTTCATTGTTATCCCCTTTCTCGGATTATTGTCCCGTTTGCTAATTGTTAACCTGTAGTTAACTTTAATGGTTAACGTTGGGTTAAGTCAAACGGTTGGGAATAACCCAATAGTTTTCTGCACCGGAAAGCGGAAAGGCCCGCCGGGTGTTCCGGCAGGCCTTCTTGGACTGTTCC
This sequence comes from Corynebacterium sp. S5S1, assembly GCF_001913985.1. Taxonomy (NCBI): domain Bacteria; kingdom Bacillati; phylum Actinomycetota; class Actinomycetes; order Mycobacteriales; family Corynebacteriaceae; genus Corynebacterium; species Corynebacterium sp. S5S1. Next base: position 48,332 of record NZ_MKXT01000005.1, on the reverse strand, counting down.
TTCTTTTTATCGGGAATGCGCGATGCGCGGCTACGCAATTTTAGATGCTCTTGCAGCCGATCCGGCGACATTTTCCACATGCGGCGGTCAGCCATGCCGTCACCTCCTTTCCTCAGAGGTGATTAAGCATAGCGCTTAGTGGCCACGCTCCTGCTCAATGGCCTTGCCCTCGTTCCAGAAGGGCGCGAGCTTGATGTCGAACATGCTCAGCGCTGAGGCGATAACCATGCACATGTCGACATCGACAGACAGCCCGAGCCAACACGTTTACAAGCAGGAAATCGGCCACAAAGTGCACATCAATCCCCCGCTTTAGCACCGGATCTGACCGAACACGTCAGCAAGTCATGCGCTTTTGAAGCCCGATCCCCACGAAACCCAAACCACTCTCGGGCAACACTTTTTAGTATTAATTAACCAGCCTTAAGCACCCTTCAGGACGATTACCATACTAAAAGCTGTTTACTTCACTCGAGTTCCTTTAACGTAGTGGACAGAGCAATCAGCAATGACCGCTCGCCCTTATTCCCCATCACTACCCCATGAAAGGAGGCCTCAAGTGACCGCAACACTGACACTCGCCGATGTCGCCCGGCTGACCGGCGTTACGCGCCCCGCGGTCAACGAGTGGATTCAGCGCTTTAACTCAGAATCCAACGTGCCCTTCCCCTCCCCTTACGGAGAACATGATGGCCACCCCTACTACGCCATCACCGAAATTCAAGACTGGCTGCGAGAAACCAAGCTCGGCCGCCGCGACACAGCCGTTAAAGATGCCCTCTTCTATTCTTCGCTCTACCGAATGCTGCTCCGCAATCCGGCACGCGCGGCCTTGGGCCTTTTGAACTGCAACACGGCTCTCTCCCCTCAGGATTTTTCGCCCTCTGCTGCAGTAATCGACTCTCTTACCGCGGCGTACCAGCGCGCAGCAGACAACATTCCTTCTGATGCCCCTGAAGCTGATATCGCAAAAGCAGCAGAGCAGGTAGCCGAGGCAGCTTTCGGGCCCGCGGCCGCGCTCGCCCGTCTTGCAGATGACCTCAGTGCTCAGCGCCAGGTCACACTCTCTTCCCGATTTACTTCCCGCGCTATGCAAGCAGTATCGGAAGCCCTCACGCTAGAGAACCCAACTCCACCTATCATCCCTACTGATGAATACAGCCTAGGTTTCGTCACTGGACTCACCCGGGAACTCGAAGAGACACTGGTGCTCAGCATCGGATATCGAAAAGACTGCGCACCAGACTCTCTCTATTGGGCCGAACTAGCGTGCCGAAACGTGGAATTCATCGACGCTAGCGAGGAGATCCCAGCGAATTCTCTCCTCGTCCACGCTGTTCCTTCCCCTCCAAAGACTGCGCCCGAATACTTCGAGCACCTCCAGGACTTGCTCGACAACTTAGACGAGCGCGGCGCAATGTTCTGCATTTCCACCGCAGACATGCTTATCGAGGACTCTTTAGCGCAGGTCGTCCGACGGCGGTTCCTCGCACCGACCGAAACCGGCGCAATTGCACCGCTGCGTTACAGCGCACGGCTGCCCCGAGGTATTTTTCCGGACCGCGGACAGCAGCAGGGCGCACTATGGATTCTCAAGCGCCCTAATCGCGAGGCCATAGGCAACCCTGCCGATGCTGCTGTGGTTATCGCTGACGTGCCGGACCTTAAGAGACCCGGTCTCGTCTCAGACTGGGCAACCATGCTCACCACACCGGATGAAGCACGCAAGCACGCCTTTGTCCGCGGTCGTATTCTTCGCGCCGCTGATGCCTGGCGCAGTCGTACTCATTCTCTCGATGACTCGGTCTTTTCTTCTACGTCGACGTCCTCCGCCGCCGATCTCATGCATACCGCGCATCAAGCAGGATTAGACATCAGTTCAGCAGGGCTGGAGGACGCGCAGCCAAAGATTGGTATGCGCGCTGAATCGGGGGCAACGCGCCTTGAGTACCTACCGTGGAAGGCCGCGACCAACGCTCGCACTGGGGTACTGCAGAAACTCAGCGGATCCCGCATTGCCGAACATGATCTCGCCCCTGAAGCAGTAGCAAAACTGGAACTCATCGGTGAACCCGAAATTCTGGGGAGCATTCCACAGGGCGCACGTTGCATCGATCGTCTCCGGCTGGAAGACATTGCACCGCGCGGCACCCTCACAGAACCAGGGGACGTGGTCTTCATCAAGAACCCAAGACCACGCGCGCTCATCGATGAGGAAGGCGGCAAGCTAGTCACTGCACCGGCTCAAGCACTACGATGCCGCACCTTCCGTGGACGCAGCCACACTCCCTTGGAACAGGTCTGCCTTCCCTACCTCGTAGAGAAGGCTATTAACGAAGCTGTCTCCTCCGAGTTGGCATCGGTGTACTTCCCCGTATTGCCTCGCAAGAATGCGGAAGACCTCAGCACAGTCGAGCAACAGCTCGGCGCACGGCGTCGCCAGTTGGTTGAGCAGCTAAGGAGCATCGATGTTCTACGGCACAACCTCACTATTTCGATAGGTACCGGTGCTGTCACCATCGCTGAATCTCGTGCACAATCCCCGCCAGGCTAATAACAGAGTTCAACATTCAAACGCACAAACACCGTTATATGTAAGGAGAAAAATGACTAACTCAGTCAAGGATGTGCAGAACGTAGAGTCTGCCTCCGCCACCACCCTCAAAGAGCTCAAGGACACTTTATGGAAGGCAGCAGACAAGCTGCGCGGTTCCATGGACGCATCCCAGTACAAGGACATCGTCCTAGGACTGGTATTCCTCAAATACGTCACTGATGCTTTCGACGCCCGGCGCGCGGAGCTGCGTGCTGAAGGCGAGGAGCGCGGCGATAGCGAAGAGTACATCCAGGAAGACCTGGAGGATATCGACGCTTACCGTGAGAAGAACGTTTTCTGGGTGGACCGCATCGCTCGTTGGACCTTCCTGCGCGACAACTCGAAGGGCAAGACGGCCGACGCCGGCCAGGAGTACCAGTCCATTGGCAAGCTCATCGATAACGCGATGAAGCAGCTCATGCTGGACAATGAGTCGCTATTAGGTACCCTGCCCACGAACTTCGCCTCGGATAGCGTTGACCAGCGTCGGTTGGGCGAACTCATCGACTTGTTCAGCACCACGCGTTTCACCGCGGAGGGTCCCGAGCGTGCTCGCGATTTGCTGGGTGAGGTCTATGAATACTTCCTGGAGAAGTTCGCTCGCGCTGAGGGCAAGCGTGGCGGCGAGTTCTACACCCCGCGCCCCGTCGTCCGCACTCTCGTGGAAATCCTGGAGCCGACCCAGGGTCGCGTTTACGACCCGTGCTGTGGCTCAGGCGGCATGTTCGTTCAGGCAGAGAAGTTCCTCGAAACCACGGAGAAGGACCGCACTGCTCTGGCCATCTACGGTCAGGAGCTCAATGAGCGCACCTGGCGCATGGCCAAGATGAACCTGGCCATCCACGCTATTAGCTCCGCTGGCCTCGGCGAGCGGTGGGCCGACACCTTCGCCCGCGACATCCATCCGGGCAAGCAGATGGACTACGTCATGGCCAACCCACCGTTCAACATCAAGGATTGGTCGCGAAACGAGGAAGACACGCGCTGGAAGTACGGCGTCCCGCCCAAGCGCAATGCAAACTTCGCGTGGATGCAGCACATTACCTCCAAGCTCACCTCTCAGGGCGAGGCCGGTGTTGTCATGGCCAATGGCACGATGACGTCGAACTCCTCTGGTGAAGGCGATATCCGCAAGGCCATGGTGGAAGACGACATCGTCTCCTGCATCATCGCTCTTCCTGCACAGCTCTTCCGCGGCACGCAGATTCCGGTTTGCGTCTGGTTCTTCGCCAAGGACAAGAAGGCGGGTTCCAAAGGCTCCATCGACCGCACCAATCAGGTGCTCTTCATCGATGCCCGCGAGCTCGGCCACATGATTGACCGCACGGAGCGTACCTTCAGCGACGAGGATATCCAGAAGATCGCCGACACCTTCCGCCTGTGGCGCGGCCGCACCTCCGCTCCGAAGGACGAGGCCTACGAAGACATTGCTGGCTTCTGCAAGTCCGCCTCCCTCGACGACATCCGCGACGCCGACTTCGCCATGACCCCCGGCCGCTACGTCGGCTTCGCCGAAGCCGAGGAAGACGACGAGCCCATCGACGAGAAGATTGCCCGACTCACCAACGAGCTCACCACCGCGCTTGACGACGCCGCCCGCCTCGACCAGGTCGTCCGCGAACAGCTGGGGAGGTTGAAGTAATGCCAAAGCTACGAATCCGCGAAATTGGTGAAGTCTTTGATGGTCCTCACGCGACACCCAAACGACGTAAAGAGGGGAAATACTTCCTGAACATCAGCTCACTCCAAAACGGACGCTTAATTCTCGACGAATCCGATTTCATCGATGACGAAGACTTTCAGCGTTGGACTCGTCGAGTAACGCCACGAGAAAACGACCTTCTATTTTCTTATGAAACTCGGCTCGGGGAAGCCGCGTTAATGCCGCCTGACATCGATGCAGCCCTCGGTCGCCGTATGGCACTGCTCCGACCGAACCCAGAAGTCGTCGATCCGACCTTCCTACTCTACTATTGGCTTTCCCCGAAATGGCAGCAAAAGATTGCCCAAAACACCCTATACGGGGCAACCGTAAACCGTCTGCCGATCACCACGTTGCCCAATTGGGAAATAACACTTCCAGAACTTAAAGTTCAACGCCCAATCGGGCGGACATTGGCATCCCTCGACGATAAAATCGCCGCAAACAATCGAGCTAAGGGCATCGCACTCGATTTAATTAAAACCCTTGGTGGAAAACCAACGAACACCGTTAAGCTGTCTGTTCTGTGCGAACGAAGCACACGCTCAATTAAGCCAGAAACCATTGAAGCCAAAACAGTCTTGCACTACAGCCTCCCGGCGTTCGATCTCGGTGCTCCTGCACAGGAAGATCCAGCAACTATTAAGAGCAACAAATTCTCACTTGAACGTCCCTGTGTTCTGCTGTCAAAGTTGAATCCACATACGCCCCGAATCTGGAGTGTCCCCGTCATCAACGAAGACGTTCCAATGATCGCATCTTCGGAATTTGTTGTGCTTCGACCAACAACTTGTACACAAGCACAGCTTTTTGCAGCCACAGCACAACCTGAGCTTTTCCATCACCTGGAGTCACTGACGGGAGGAACTTCAAAAAGTCACCAACGCGTACGTCCTGCCGACATCTTGACTAGCGAAGTTCCTGACACACGAACGCTTTCTGCTGAAGAACTACAAATGCTTGAGTTGCTAACACTCCGATTCGAAAGTTTGGTGGTAGAAAACCAAGTCCTCGCCCGCACCCGCGACGAACTCCTTCCCCTCCTCATGAGCGGCCGCATTACGGTCGGTGAGGCGGAGGACGCTGCGGATGAGGCGGCATCGGAAAGCTAAGCACTCCCTACTCCTACAACCCCTAAGGAGAAGCTCATGTTGAGCGAAGAATCCCTCGAGCTCATTGTCCAGGACCACCTGGCTGAACTGGAATGGCAGGCTGGACACGGCCCGGACTTTGCGCCGGGTTCCGGCGAGCGCGACACGTGGAATGACATCGTGCTGCGCGGGCGACTGCGCAATGCCGTGCGCAACCTCAACCCGGACGTGCCGGAGGAGTACCTCGACCAGGCGATTGGTGAGGTCATCACGCCGAAGTCACAGTCCGCGATTGCGGAGAACCGGCGCATTCACCAGATTTTGGTGGAAGGCTACCGCGGTATCGAGTACATCGACCACGAAGGCAATTTCCAGAACCCGACCATCAACTTCCTGTCCTCACACCCGCACAAGAACGACTACTTGTCGCTCAACCAGGTCACCGTTGCGAACCTCGATGGAGAGCGTCGCTTCGATGTGGTCTGCTACGTCAACGGCATGCCGCTAGCGTTTATCGAGCTGAAGAAGACGGGCGCGAATACCTCCGTCGAGGGCGCCCACAACCAGCTGCAGACGTACGTCAAGGAATTCGGCATGGCCTTCCGCTTCGCCAATATTGTGATTCCTTCGGATGACCTCAGCGCGAAGTACGGTACGCCGTTTACTCCGTGGAACCACTTTGCGCCATGGAACGTGGATGAGGACGGCAGCCCGGTCGACCCCAACAACATGGTTGTGGCCGGCGAGCCGGTCACGCAGCTGGACCTGTTGCTTGATGGTCTGTTTAATGTGGAGCGTTTTGGGCAGCTCTACAGCGACTTCACGGCGTTCGATGACACGGCCGAGGGCCTGATCATGCGCATCGCGAAGCCGCACCAGTACTTCGCGGTGACCAAGGCTGTGGGTTCCACGATCACGGCGGCGCGCGGCGACAAGCGCGCTGGCGTCATCTGGCACACGACGGGAGCGGGCAAGTCCATGGAGATGGAGCTCTACACCGCCAAGATTATGCGTCGGCCCGAGATGCTCAGCCCGACCGTGATTGTGCTCAATGACCGTACCGAGCTGGATGAGCAGCTCTTCGAGACCTTCAACCGGTCCACCATCCTGCCGGAGACACCGCGCAATATCGAGTCCCGTGCTGAGTTGCGTGAGCTGCTCTCACAGAAGACCTCCGGCGGCATCTACTTCTCCACGCTCCAGAAGTTTGGCTTGAATGGAAAGGGCGAGCTCCGCGAAAAGGAGCACCCGTTGCTCTCTGACCGCAGCAACATTGTGGTCATCGTTGATGAGGCTCACCGCTCGCACTATGGCTTTGGCGACACCGCGGCTGACGGTTACGCGCAGCACCTGCGTAATGCACTACCGAATGCCACCATGTTGGCGTTTACCGGTACCCCGCTCAAGGAATGGGACCGCGATACGCGCAAGGTCTTCGGTGATGACGTCGACATCTACGACATGAACCGCGCCGTCGAGGACGGTGCCGTCGTTCCCGTGTATTTCGAACCGCGCCTCATCCCACTCAAGCGCATTGCTGGGATTACCGATGACGAGATTGATGACACCGCTGAGGAAGTGCTCACGGGTCTCGACGAAGTCGAGCGCGACCGGATTCAGCGCTCCGTCGCCGCGTTGGAAATCATTTACGGTTCCGACGACCGCTTGGATGCGCTCGCTGAGGACTTTGTTCGCCACTGGGAAGACCGCCGCGAGAACATGCGGGAGTTCATCGGTGCACCGGGCAAAGCCATGATCGTGACCGCCACGCGTTCCATCGCAGCACGCCTCTACTCCAAGATCGTGGCGCTGCGCCCTGAGTGGCACTCGGATGCCGATGACAAGGGAAAAATCAAGGTCATCTACTCTGCCGCGCCGTCCGATCCGGATGAGCTCAAGGTCCATATGCGCCGCCCGAGCGCGCTCAAGGCCGTGAAGAACCGCATCAAGGGCGTCGACGACGAGCTGGAAATCGCCATCGTTCAGTCCATGATGCTCACCGGTTTCGATGCGCCGCCCCTGCACACGCTCTACATTGACCGCTCGCTCAAGAGCGCGCTGCTCATGCAGACGCTCGCCCGTGTGAATCGCACGTTCCGGGACAAGCAGGATGGCCTCCTTGTCGCCTATGCTCCGCTGGTCGAGAACCTGGAAAAAGCTCTTGCGGAGTTCACCCTTAACCCTTCCGACGACGGAACCAAGGTCACAGGCCAGGACGTTGAGGAAGCACTAACTCTGGCGAAGGGATTCCTGGCTCGTCTCGACGACATTGTGGGAATCGAATGGAAGAACACCGCTTTCATCGATGACGCCAACCTTCGCCGTGCCTTGCTCGATGTCACTGGTTTCCTTCGCAATCCAAGAACCGAAGGCAACTACGACCCCGAGAAGCCAAACGCGCGTCCCGTCGCTGATGAGTTCAAGCGTCAGGCTGGAAGGCTCGCGCGTGCATGGGCGCTTGCGTCCAACAGCCCTACCGCCGATGAATTCCGTCCGAGCGTGCAGTTCTATTCCGAGGTCAAGAACTGGCTCATCAAGCTCGATGCGGGCGACCGCGTGGCCAATGGCGAGCCGATTAGCGACTCCATCCGCAACACCCTAGGCAAGCTGGTCGTTGATTCGGCTGAGGCCACCGGTGTCATCGACATCTACCGCCAGGCCGGGATTGAGATTCCGAACTTGCAGGATCTCACCGTCGACCTGTTCAAAGACAAACAATCCCCCTCTGAGGTCTCGTTGCTCATCGATGCGTTGCGCCGCCAGCTCCAGCAGGAAGCCCGCACCGCCACAGGAAACAACGAGCTGCGCTCCAAGCAATTCTCCGAGCGGATCACCGAGCTGATGAATCGATACACCAATCAGCAGCTCACGGCCGCTGAAATCATCGCCGAACTCATCCGCCTGTCCAAAGAGATTGTCAAGGAAAGCAAACGTGGTGAACAATTCACCCCGCCACTAGGCAATGACGAGCTCACCTTCTTCGACGCAGTGTCGACAAACGAATCCGCAAACGAGCTCATGGACGACGAAGTTCTTGCTGAAATCGCACGCCAGCTCGTTTCCATGCTGCGTCGCGATGCAAAGACCGACTGGACAGTCCGCGATGACGTACGTGCGAAACTACGCCGCTCGGTCCGCAGGTTGCTACGCGACTACAAGTATCCACCGGACAAGGCGCCGGAGGCCATCAAGCTCGTGCTTGAACAGATGGAGAAATTCGCGCCAAGGTATTCAGCGGCGGCGCACGAACAAGGTGACGTTGAGCACCGTGGTTAGCCCTGCAGCCGATAGCGCTGCTTCGGGCTCTTCAGCGGCTCAGTGCGCACGATGACGCCTTCCTCAACAAGTTCGTTGATGGTCCTGCGCACTCCGTTGAGGGACAGCCCTGCAGCCCCTGCCAATTCGCGGCTGGACGCTGTCCTGTGTTCGCGAAGATAATCGAGCACGCGCCCGCGGGTAACGCCACCCAACGCCGCGGTGCGCTCCGGAGCAGTCGGATTTCGCCGCGCAAAGGTGAGTTCAAATGCGGTTAGTGAATCCTGTGGTACCGGCGGCGGCAGCAGCTGCTGCTCCAGTTGGTCGAGAATCTCGATATATCCGGTACCACGATTTTCCGCAACGTACCCGTCTCCGTCACCGGCAGGAGTCACCTCCAGCAACGCAGACAAATGCTGATTGCGCGCGCTAGACATACCCGCAGTGCCCAATCGATCAACGGTGACCGTTCCATAAAGACCACCTGGGTTAAGGATCTCCAGCCGGTCGGCATACAGGTTCACTTGTACCTGCGTGCCCCGCGCCTGCGGCGAATAGTCACGGTGCATAAGCGCATTAGCGACTGCCTCACGCACAGCCTCCGGAGGATAGTCCGGCAAGTCCTTACGGAAGACTCCCTCGATTACGCCTCCGACGCGCATATTGCGTCGGACTGCCCGCACGGCATCCGCGACCAGTACCGGAATGGGCCCCACCAGACTTTCGTTGTCGAGGAAGCGCTGCTTGCCCATCCCGGCCGATTTATTGGTGCCGGGATATGCTGCAAAGGTCACGTTGAGCCGCGGGAAAAACTGTTGCGGGTAAGTGCCCGCTGCCATAAGCCCGCCCAGAGTTGGCACTAGTTTTCCGTTGTCGTTCCGGGTAATTAGATGGAGCGCTAACATCGCCTCTTCATCGCTCAACCGTCCAAAAATGCGTTCATGGATGGAGCGCTCGCGGGCCAAGATCTCGGCCACAATGTCAGGATCCAGATCGTCGATGTCAGCATCCGGAACCGGCTCCAGATCCCATTCCGGCTGGGTCTTGTTTTCCTCCAGCCGGTCGATCTCGTATGGCTTTAGTACGCGGTCCCCATCATGGACCCGGATATAGCTGCCGTGATACTTCGACTGAGAAACGACCCAGCAAGGCTTCTCAAAAGGAGCACATTCGGGAATGGTGCCAACGACAATGCTCGCGCCCTCCCATTCAACAATGCCGATCTGGGCGCGAACCGACGGGGTCACGAGGTCTGCACATGCGCCAGCCAGGGCATCCGCCATGGCAATAGCATCAAAGCCTGGTACCGTAACGAACCCGTTGTCTTCATCCAGCCCCAAGATGATGATTCCACCGGTCCCGTTAGCAAAGGCAGAGATAGAGCGAACGAGCTTCTTGGGAAAACCTCCCGCAGCTGCCTTGACCTCGACGGCGCGCGTATCGGTGTCCTGAGTTCGCAGGCTTCCAATGATCTCGGTGATCTCCGCTTGGTCATCGTCCCAGACCACAATCACTTACCCCCTATCAGCGCTCAACGCTCCTGAACACCCTCAAACACTACACACAACACTACACACACTGTGGTGCGTTGTGTAGTGTTCGCAAGTGTTCCTCGTCCGAAATTCTCACAGTACGGGATGATTTTGCAGGTAAATCATAATTTTCCCGGTCTACACAACACTACATACAACACACCACCCAACACTCCATAGTGTGGTGTGTTGGGTGGTGTGTTGAGTGTTAAGTGTTCTGTTGACGGATTTCGGCTTAGTGGCCGCGCTTCTGCTCAAGCGCCTTGCCTTCGTTCCAGAACGGAGCCAGCTTGTTGTCGAACATACTCAGCGCGGAGGCAATGGCCATATGCATGTCGAGGTACTGGTAGGTGCCCAGGCGGCCGCCGAAAAGAACGTTGTTCCCGCGTGCCTCGGCGGCAGCGCGGCGTCGGTAAGCCTCCAGCTTGGTGCGGTCCTCTGGGGTATTGATTGGGTAGTACGGCTCATCGCCTTTATCGGCAAAACGCGAATACTCCTTCATGATGACCGTCTTATCCTTCGGGTACTTATCCTTGCGCTCCGGGTGGAAATGGCGGAACTCATGGATGCGGGTGTAGTCCACGTCCGCATCGTTGTAGTTCATCACCGGGGTGCCCTGGAAGTCACCGGTATCCAGCACCTCCAAGTCAAAGTCGAGGGTGCGCCAGCCCAGCTCGCCCTCGGCAAAATCAAAGTAGCGATCCAGTGGGCCGGTGTAGACCACGGGCGCATCTGGGGACTCGGCGCGCAGCTCTTCGCGCACCTCGAACCAATCGGTATCCAGGCGGACCTCAATATTGTCATGGTCAGCCATGTTTTCTAGCCATGCCGCGTAACCGTCGACCGGCAGGCCCTCATAGGTGTCGTTGAAGTAGCGGTTATTGAAGGTATAGCGCACCGGCAGGCGGGTGATATTCGCGGCCGGCAGCTCCTTCGGATCGGTCTGCCACTGCTTTGCGGTGTAATCGCGGATGAAGGCCTCATACAGCGGGCGACCGATGAGCGAGATGGCCTTCTCCTCCAGGTTTTGTGCCTCTTCCGGGGAGAATTCGCCGGCCTGATCCTTAATGAGCTGGCGGGCCTCATCCGGGGAGTAGTAGCGGCCGAAGAACTGATTGATAAGACCCAGGCCCATCGGGAATTGGTAGGCGGTGCCATCGTGCATGGCAAACACGCGGTGCTGGTAGTCGGTGAAGTCGGTGAACTTATTGCAGTAATCCCACACGCGCTTATTAGAGGTGTGGAAGAGGTGCGCGCCGTACTTGTGCACCTCGATTCCGGTGGTGGGTTCGGCCTCGGAGTAGGCATTGCCGCCGAGGTGATTGCGGCGCTCCACAATGAGCACCTTCTTATTCAGCTGACTAGCGGCACGCTCGGCAACCGTTAGACCAAAAAATCCAGAGCCAACAACGATGAGGTCATAAGAAGTCATGGCCTCCACTTTATTGCACTACGGCAGCTGACACGGTGCATCGGCGTGTCGCAACAGATTTCACAGAAGTCACAAACGTACCATCACTATCAACTCTTAACTTTTGGCAACGGTTTTTACAGCTGCACAACCCCAGGGAGATAACAGTGCAACAACGACGTCGACTAGTACCCACCAGGTCAAAATGGTCCACCCCCGTCATCGCGGCGGTCACTTCCATCGCGCTCGCCGTGACGGCCGCATTCGGCGGACAGCAAGTTCTCAAGACCCAAGACTCCGGCAACGGCGGTCCCATTGAGGTCAAGAATTCCTCCTCTAGCTTCAGTGACGGCGAATCCATCGTCGTCGATGACCCAGCCGTAGCCGCTCAGGGCGACGGCGAAGGCCGCCGCGCGGTCAAGCAGTTCCACCGCGACGAAACCTTCAACATGTTTGCCGTCACCTGGGAGGGCAAGCGAGATATCAATTCCTTCGTCCGCTCCAAGCAGCAGGACGGTTCCTGGAGCGAATGGCTGCCCATGGATGCAATGAATTACACCGAGGGCAAGAACGGCACCGAACTCATCTTCGTGGGCGATACCAACGATGTGCAGGTTTCTATGGCCAACGTTGACCTCGTGACCGGTTCCAACCTCGACAAGAAGGAAGATTCCCTCCTGGACAAGGCCGCCAAGGGCGCTGATGCCAACCGCCCCGCGCCGCTTGCGTACAACGTCGGCGATATCTCCCCCGTGGCCGATGAGCGCACCCAGGTTGCGGATCTCGACGCCGTGTTTATCGACGGCAACGCCCAAGAAGGCGAAGCCATCGAGCCCACCGCAGAAACCGCGGGCATGCCCAAGGTAGTCACCCGCGCCGGCTGGGGAGCAGACGAATCTAAGCGCTGCCAGCAGCCAACCTACGACGATGGCATCAAGGCCATGACCCTGCACCACACCGCAGGTACTAATAACTACACCCGCGCGCAGGCAGCGGCACAGGTACGCGGTGCCTACGACTACCATGCGCAGACCCTGGGCTGGTGCGATATCGGCTACAACGTACTGGTAGATAAGTTCGGTACCATCTATGAAGGCCGCTACGGCGGCTTGGACAAGGCCGTACAAGGTGCCCACGTGGGTGGCTTCAACTCCAATAACTGGGGCATTTCCATGATTGGCAACTACGAGCAGGCTGAGCCTTCCCGCGAGATGCTCAACTCCGTGGCCGAGATTGCTGGCTGGAAGGCCGCTATTTCTGGCATCGATCCAATGGGCAAGGCCAGCTTGTACTCCGGCGGATTCAACGGCTCCAAGTTCCCTGCAGGAACCATGGCCACCGTGCCGGCGTTCGCGGGCCATAATGATTTTCACTACACGGCCTGCCCGGGCCAGTACACCACGCGCCATTGGGATGAAATCCGTAAGAACACCAAGCGCAAGGCGGACGCCATCAAGTCCGGCAAGAACAGCACGGACCTGAACTGGCAAGAGTCTCCACGGCCAAATACCCCCAAGACCCCGCAGCAGGCGGGCGAAGAAATCATGTCCTCGCTGGGCGACGTCGAGGTCCCAGTCTCGACCATCTCCGCACTCGCTGGAATCGCTGCCGCAGTCTTCGGCGTGCTCATCGCCAATGACCGCCTGCAGAAGCCTGATACCGATCAGAAGGTGGCGGGCAATTTGACCACCGGGGATATCCCGGAGATTGTCAACAAGGTTGTCCAAGTCTCCAACAACGAGGGCTTGAAGGAATCGTGGACCTCCGTGCTCAATGCCTTCGGCCCGGTCTTGGGTCTAGCAGTCGGCGGCCCGGATACCACCGATGGCGGCAAAATCCTCTACCAGCTCTTCCAGAATGGCGTGGTGCTTTCCTCCAAGGAGTCCGGCACCAAGGCGTTGACGGGTGAGATCGCCAAGAAGTGGTCCGAGGGCGATAATGCCTCCAAGCTCGGCCTGCCTCTCTCCAACGAGGAAAAGAATGGCAAGGAAATCCGCGTGAAGTTCCAGGGTGGCGAGATTGTCTACAACACCGAAACGGAAAAGGTAGACATCTTCACCGACTAGAACCAGCGCTCTAGCACCTTTGCGACGCCCGCCTGGTGGTTAGCCACGGTGACCGCATCCGCGGCCGCCTTAACCTCCGGGTGGGCGTTTTCCATGGCCACACCGCAACCAGCCCAGCGCAGCATCTCGATATCGTTGGGCATATCCCCAAATGCGATCGTCTCCTGCTGGGCGACGCCGGTGTGCTGCGCCAGCCATTCCACCCCGCGGCGCTTAGTCACATTGGGCGCGGCAACCTCCAAAATTCCCTCTTGCATGGAATACGTCAGGTGCGCGAGCTCCGGATCGATGTGCGGCGCAATGAGCTCATAGAGCTCTGGGGCGGAGTAGTCCGTGTTGCGGATGAGGAACTTCACCGCCGGCTGCCCCACTAGCTCACCCATGCTGACCACGCCGAAGCCCTCAAACAGGGCGTTTTCGGAGTAGTGGCGCTCGACTACGAAGAGGTCCTCGACGGCGTCGGCAAGCGAGCCTCCAGCCCGCTCCGCGCCGAAGCCCACGGTGCCCAGTACGGTCTGGGCCACATCCACCACTTCCGCCAACGCTGCGGGTGAAAGCTCGTGGGCGGACATCACGCGGTCCTCCGCGGAGTCATACAACACAGCGCCGTTCGAGGTCACGCATACCGGCCGCGCGGACAGCTGCTCCAGCACCGGGGCAATCCAGCGGAACGGACGGCCGGTAGAAAGCGCAAAATAGGCACCCTGTTGGACCGCCCGCGCCACTGCGTCACGGTTGCGACGCGGGACACGGTGGTTGCGGTCCAGCAGGGTGCCGTCAATATCGCTCGCGATGAGGCGAGGAGCGCAGGAAGGGAAATTCTCCATACCCGCGAGTTTACGTCAGGACTTAGATGTTCAGGTCCTCGTCCTCATTATCCTCCCAGTCCAAGGAACGTTTAATAGCGCGCTTCCAGTCGCGGTAGAGGGCCTCTACCTCTTCCTTCTCGCGCTTCGGCTTAAACACCTTCATGTCTCCTTCCTGGCTACCCAAAACGCTCAGGTCATCCCAGAAGCCATTGTCCAAGCCTGCCGCGAAGGCCGCGCCGGTGGCGGTGGTCTCGATATTCTTCGGGCGGTGTACTTCCACGCCGAGGATATCGGACTGGAACTGCATCAGCAGTTCATTCATGGTCATGCCACCATCCACGCGCAGCTCGGTAATCTCCACGCCGGAGTCCGCCACCATAGCGTCGGCAACATCGCGCGTCTGGTACGCGGTGGATTCGAGCACGGCGCGAGCCAAGTGCTTGCGGTTAGCAAAGCGGGTCAGGCCCACGATGACGCCGCGAGCATCCGGGCGCCAGTACGGAGCGAAGAGCCCGGAGAAGGCCGGCACGATATAAACGCCGCCGTTATCCTTCACTTCGCGCGCGAGGTTTTCGATGGACGCAGAGTTGGGGATGATCTGCAGGTTATCGCGCAGCCACTGCACCAGGGAACCGCCCATGGATACAGAACCCTCGAGGGCATACACGGGGCGCTCGCCCTCGCGCTGGAAGCAGACGGTGGTCAGCAGGCCGTTCTCGGAGAACTTCGGGGTGGTACCCGTGTTCAGCAGGAGGAACAGGCCGGTTCCGTAGGTATTCTTTGCGGAACCTGCGCGGAAGCAGCCTTGGCCAAACATCGCAGACTGCTGGTCACCCAGGATGGCGCGGATAGGCACACCGGAAAGCGAACCGCGCTCACGCACGGTACGGAAATCGCCCAGGGACGGGCGAATCTCCGGCAGCATGGACATCGGGATGCCCATTTCCTTACACAATTCCTCATCCCACTCCAGCTTTTCGATGTCCATAAGCAGGGTGCGGGAGGCGTTGGTGACGTCGGTGGCATGCAGCGCTTCGCGGCCGGCATCGCCCTCGGCGCCGCCGGTGAGGTTCCACAGCAGCCAGCTATCTATGGTGCCGAAGAGCAGGTCGCCTGCCTCAGCACGCTCGCGGGCACCTTCGACGTTATCGAGGATCCACTTCACCTTCGGTCCCGCCGGGTAGGAGTTGATGATCAGACCGGTGCGGCGGCGCCACTTTTCTGGTCCTTCCTCACCCGAGAGTTCCTTACAGATGGCGGTGGTACGGGTATCTTGCCAGACAATGGCGTTGTAGACCGGCTTACCGGTGTGCTTATCCCACACCACGGTGGTCTCACGCTGGTTGGTGATACCTACCGAGTCAATGTCTTCCACGGTGATGTCGCCATTGGCAAGAGCCTCACCGACGGCGCGACGGGTATTGCTCCAGATTTCTTCCGGATCGTGTTCTACCCAGCCTTTTTCCGGGAAGATCTGCTCGTGCTCGAGCTGGCCAACGGCAGCCTGCTCGCCGTTGTGGTCAAAGATGATGCAGCGCGTCGACGTGGTTCCCTGGTCGATAGCGGCGACGTATTTCTTGTTAGTCATGTGTCTAGTCTCCTATACGAAGATGGAATTAGAGCGCAACGGACAACAGGCCAACGGCTACGGCCGCGACCAATGGGGCCACGATAGGAACCCAAGCATAGCCCCAGTTCGCGCTACCTTTGTCCTGGATGGGCAAGATGAATGCATAAGCAATTCGCGGGCCCAGGTCACGGACCGGATTGATGGCATAACCCGTAGGGGTACCCAGGGACAGGCCGACCGACACCACAACGAAAGCAACGGCAAAGTAGCTCATTGGGCCAAGCTCGCCGCCGGTGGGGCCGAAGGCGATGAACATCAACAGCACGCAGGTGGCGATGAACTCCGTCACCGCATTCCAGCCGTTCTTAGGATGTGCCGGCTTGGTAAAGAAGATACCGTTGGTGTCCTTATTGGCACCGGTGACGTTTCCGGCGTCGTCGTAATTATTGGCGTCGAAAAGCTGCTTGAAGGCAGCCCATGCCAGGATGGCACCGAGGATAGCGCCGAGGATCTGGCCCAGGAGGTAATACGGCACCAGAGACCACTCGAGCGAGCCATTGACGGCCAACATTACGGTGACGGCGGGGTTAAGGTGCCCGCCCGTGGGATCGGCCACGCTCGCGCCGACGAAGACCGCCATACCCCAACCCAGGGCGATAACGACCCAATCGGAGCCGCGTGCGCCAGAGGTGCGCAGGTTCACCAGCGCACATACGCCGTTACCTAGAAGGAGCAGCAACGCAGTGCCGATAAACTCCCACAGGAATGCATCAGATCCGGTCATAACTTATACCTCGTTTTGGGTAGGTCGGGCGGATCCTGCGCGTACCAAAATGTCATTGGCCTCACGGTCAGTTACCGCAGCTTCTGCTTCAAGTTCGGCCTGTGTGTGGGCCTTGAATTGGGATACCTCGCGCTCCTTGTCGGCATCGCTCCAGCCCAGCAGCGGTGCTACAAAATCAGCAACGGCCGGGGCGGCGTTCACACCGCGATCGCCGAACTCGATGGCGATGCGCAGGCGGCGGGACAGGATGTCTTCCAAGTGCAATGCACCCTCGTGGGTAACGGCGTAGCGGACCTCGGCCCACAGGTAGGACTCGGCACCTGGCACTGGCTCGAGCAGGGAGGCGTCCTCAGTAGCTGGCGCTAGGACCTCGCCCAGCAAAGAGCCATAGCGGCCGAGCAGGTGCTCAATGAACTTCTCGCTCAGGTTGTAGCGACGAGCCAAGGACGGGACCTGGTTGGCCAAAGCGTGATAGCCGGCGGCACCCAGGATCGGAGTTTGCTCGGTGATGGACTCTGGGACCTTGGTACCCAGTTCCTTCACCGCTAGGTCCACGGCGTCCTTACCGATGACGCGGTACGTGGTGTACTTACCGCCGGCGACAGAGACCATGCCTGGGGCCACGCGTGCGACGGCGTGGTTGCGGGAGAGGTTGGTGGTGGAATCGGACTTGCCGGACAGCAGCGGGCGCAGGCCGGAGTAGACACCCACGATGTCATCGCGGGTGATCTGGCGGCGTACGCGCTGGTTTACCTGGTCCAGAATGTAGTCAATATCGGACTTGGTCGGCGCCGGATCCGGCAAGGAGAGACCCTTTTCCCAATCGGTATCGGTGGTACCGATGATCCAGTACTCGCCCCATGGGATAACGAAGAGGACGGACTTTTCGGTGACGAAGCACAGGGCTGCCTCTGCATCAAGCGCATCCTTCGGCACGACGATGTGCACGCCCTTGGAGGCGTGAACGGTGAACTTGCCCTCCACGCCGGCCATCTCTTGAATCTTGTCATTCCACACGCCGGTGGCGTTGATAAAGACCTTGCCGCGCACGGTGGTCTCGCGGCCGGTAGCGGTATCGCGAACCTTAGCGCCTACGATGCGGCCCCCGCGGTCCTTGTCAAAGCCAATGACCTCGGTATTGGTGCGAACATCAGCGCCGTACTCGGCAGCGGTACGCAGGACGGTCATGGTGTGGCGGGCGTCATCAACCAAAGTGTCGTAGTAGCGCACGCCGCCCACAATGGCATCTTCTTTCAGGCCCGGGGTTACCTTAAGCACGCCCTTTCGGGTCAGGTGCTTCTGCATAGGGACGCTCTTGGCGCCACCCATGAGGTCATAAAGAGTAAAGCCACCGAACATCATCACGCGCTCCCATACGTGGTGGGTCAGCGGGAAGATGAACTTCAGCGGCTTCACTAGGTGGGGTGCCAGGGTAGACATGTTCAGCTCGCGCTCCTTGAGGGACTCCGCCACTAGGCGGAAGTCAAACATGGCTAGGTAGCGCAGGCCACCGTGGAACATCTTGGAGGAGCGAGAAGAGGTACCTGCGGCGAAGTCGCGCGCCTCAATGACGGCGGTCTTGAGGCCACGGGTAGCGGCGTCCGCTGCCGCACCGGCGCCTACGGAACCGCCACCGATGATGACTACGTCGTAGTCCTCATCCGCGTATCCATTCCATAGATTTTCAAAGTATTCGGGGTTAAAGGATTGGTTGCTTTGCTGGGTCATTGCTGACCGCATCTCCTTCCTTGGTGCTTGCATGTGCCTGCGCCATAGATCCATGAATGAGATGGCAAAAGCACAGCTAAGAGCAGTTAAATTGTGGTTTCGGTGGAAAGATTCACACCGCGGCTGCAGAGATTTTATCTCCTTAAACCTATGATAGGAGTCACGGACGTCAGTTACACAGATGGTTACTCACACGTAGGTTTCAGGCCCGTAAGCAGTAACTTTTCCTAAAATACTTAGCCACCCAAAAAGAAAAAGCACCCCCTCGCGGGGGTGCAAAGCAGACGCAAAGTCCGCGCTATTTCTGCGCTAACCGCGCCATCACTTCAAGCACTTCGGACATTCCGGCTTTCTCCGCAGAATATGTGACCGCTTGGGCGCCCTTGACCACCTCAATAGGGGCAGTTTCCAAAGCCACCACCGGCATCCAATCAAGGAAATCCTCGTCGCCTGGCTCGTTAGCAAAAACCAGGGCCTCTTCCGGCTTAGCTTGCAGATCCTCGAGGATGCGCTCCACGCCTTGTACCGCGGTTGCGGCAGTGACGGAGAGTGCATTGGTATCGAGACGCGGCTGCACAGCATCCTCATCAAGGACAACGCTCCACACGGCCTGCGGAACATCCACCTCACCGGCGGGTGATATCACGATCAGGACTTCGGCCGCCGGGTAGATCTCCGCCAAAGCCTTGTGCAATCGCGGAGTCAGCGCGCCATCTTCCCAATTCAGCGCGCTGCTGTGCGCCACTATCACGCGAGGGATGGAAGAGAATTGCGCCTTCATGCGGTGCGGCAAGCGTGAGACGATAAGCCGGGATTGGGTAGCTGCCGCCAACAGGCCCTGCTCTGCTACGGAACCGGCCCATATCTCCTTACTGCTGGCCGTGATGGACGCTTGGGTTTGCGCCACATCCGACTTCAGCTGCGCCATGACATCCGCGACCTTGTCGCGGCCTTCATCCAAGCCGCGGGTTGCCTCTTCAACCACGGCGTTGAGGTTGTGTTTGATCCACTCCAAGGTCTCCGGGGCGGTGCGCGCCTTATTCTTTGGCTCCTCCCCGTCCGTTCCCTTGGCGGCGGTCATGTGATTGCGCACCAAGTCAACCGTAGTAACGGAGACGCGTTCTTTGAGGCCCACTAGATCGTCGCGCAGTCGGCGTACGCGGTGACGTTCGGTCTCCACTTCAGCATCGCGAGCTTCTGCCTCATCAAGGGTAGGAGCCCCTCCACCTTTACGGGCGGGCACCCAGTATTCACCGGCAGGCATGGGCCCAAATTCGGCTTCGTACTGCTCCCATAGTCCTTCCAACGCCTCTTGCATACGGCGTCGAATCTCCGCGGTATCAGCCTCCGCATCACCGGTGGGATAGTACGGTTCGAGGGCGGTAATAAAGACAGGCGTCTTGGTCCGTCCCAGGTTCTTTTTGTGTCCCTTGGTCCACAGGCGTTGCGAACCAAAAATGACCTGTGGGATTACCGGCACCCCCGCCTCATAGGCAATGCGGGAGGCGCCACTTTTCATGCTGCGGATTTCAAAGCTGCGGGAAATTGTGCCTTCAGAAAACACGCCCACGAGTTCGCCGTCCTTGGCCAGCTGTACCGCTTGGTGGAAGGAGGCGCTGCCATCGATACGGTCAACTGGCACGTGGTGCATGGCCTTCAACAAAGGCCCTGCCACTGGGGCTTTAAAGATTCCAGCTTTAGCCAGGAAGCGTACGAGACGCTTCTTGCGATAGGCCAAAAAGGCGCCAAAAAGGAAATCCATATAGCCGGTGTGGTTGCAGACCAACACCGCGCCGCCCTTATCGGGGATATTTTCTTCCCCCGAAAGGCGCATTTTTAACCCCTGTGCCAGAGTCACCCCCCTGCCAATGTGGGTGATCTGGCGGTACAGGAAATTCGTCGCAGCGTTCATAACTCTCCAGGACGACGGCGGACTTACTGCGGGGTCAGGACATCCTTGCCCACGAACGGGCGCAGGGCCTCAGGAACAACGACGGAGCCGTCAGCCTGCTGGTGGTTTTCCAGAATGGCAACGAGCCAGCGGGTAGTCGCCAGCGTGCCGTTCAGGGTAGCTGCGATCTGGGTCTTGCCGTTCTCGTCGCGGTAGCGGGTGGACAGGCGGCGAGCCTGGAAGGTGGTGCAGTTCGAGGTGGAGGTCAGCTCACGGTAGGTGCCTTGGGTAGGAACCCAAGCCTCATTGTCGAACTTGCGGGCCGCCGAAGAACCGAGGTCGCCACCGGCAATATCGATGGTGCGGTAGGGCAGTTCCATGGCTGCAAGCATGTCCTTTTCCATGGACAGAAGGCGCTGGTGCATTTCTTCCGCGTCCTCCGGCTTGCAGTAGACAAACATCTCCAGCTTGTCGAATTGGTGGACGCGCAGGATGCCGCGAGTGTCCTTACCGTGGGAGCCAGCCTCACGGCGGAAGCAGGAGGACCAGCCGGCGTACTGCAGCGGGCCATTGGAGAGGTCGATGATCTCATCCTTGTGGTAACCGGCAAGGGCCACCTCAGAGGTGCCTACCAGGTACATATCATCGGCCGGTAGGTAATAAACCTCATCGGAGTGCTGGCCCAAGAAACCGGTGCCGGACATAATGTCTGGGCGAACCAGAACTGGCGGGATCATCAGCTTGAAACCGGCTTCGCGCGCCTTCTGCGCCGCGAGCATCAGCATTCCCAGCTGCAGGAAGGCGCCATCGCCAGTGAGGTAGTAGAAACGAGCGCCGCCTACCTTAGCGCCGCGCTTGACGTCAATGAGACCGAGGGACTCGCCCAACTCAAGGTGATCCTTTGGCTCGAAGTCGAACTCAGGAATCTGGCCTACTTCTTCTACCACTACGAAGTCATCTTCGCCGCCGGCCGGGGCACCTTCAACCACGTTATCGAGCTTGTACTGCAGCTCTTCCACCTTGGCCTCAGCGGCAGATTGTGTCTCTTCCGCCTCCTTGACCTTGGCCTTCAGCTCATTAGAGCCCTCCAGCAGTGCCGGACGCTCCTCTGGGGAGGCTTGGCCAATCTTCTTGCCAAAAGCCTTCTGCTCAGAGCGCAGTTCGTCGGCCTTTTGGATAGCAGTGCGGCGCTGCTCATCAGCTTCCAAGAGCTGGTCTACGAGGGAGGGATCCTCACCTCGGTTCACCTGGGAAGCACGGACAACGTCGGGGTTTTCGCGGAGTAGCTTGAGATCAATCACGAATGTAAGTTTAGCGTATTGGCAACGTCTTGCGGTGGTAATAACCAGCGAATTATGATGGCTTTATGTCCGCCGTTCAGCTCCCCGCCCGCACAATTACGGACGGTCCCGTTCCAAAACACACCCAATTGCACGATATCCTCGAAGAATTGTGCCGCACGACCCTCAAACCCGGCGATATCCTGCCCGGCGAGAGGCTTCTTGAAGAAACCTATGGCGTGTCACGGATCACGGTACGCCGCGCCATCGGGGATCTTGTCGCGGCCGGAAAACTGCGGCGCGTCCGCGGAAAGGGCACCTTCGTAGCGCCCAATCCCCTTGTCTCCCGGCTCCACCTAGCCTCATTCTCGGATGAGATGGGCGCACAAGACGTCACTGCCTCCTCCAAAATCCTTACCAGCGGACGCAGCAGCGCCCCGGAGGATGCCGCCCTCTTTTTTGATACGCCTGCCCAAACCGAACATATTCATCTGCGCCGCCTGCGCTTGGGCGATGGCGAGCCCTACTCCATTGATGACGGCTGGTATAACTCCACGTATGCGCCCAGCCTGCTAGAAAATGACACCTACAATTCGGTCTACGCCATCCTCGACTCCGTCTTTGACGTCCCCATCACCGATGCGGATCAAACGGTCTCGGCGATTTCAGCCAATGCGGACACTGCCCCGCTTCTCGACGTCCCTGTGGGCACCCCACTGCTGCACATCGTGCGCTACTCTCGCTCGGGCGATAGGCCGGTGGAGTGGTGTTCCTCCGTCTACCGCACCGACCGCTACCGCCTGACTACCCGGGTGGCTAGGGAGAACAGTATCTAGCCAGCGCCCTGCTTAACAGGTAAGATTAAGGGCCTTATGAAGAAATCACCTGCGTGGCGTTCCGCTGTGGCCGTCCAGATTGTCTTGATTGCGGCAATCGCGGCGGCCGTTTTCATGGGCATCTATGGCGTTATCAGCTCCCACAAATCGGGTGGCGAAGATACTACCGCTGCCCAGCAGCACAAGAGTGGGGATACTTCAGAAACCGCCGCTCCTAAACCGGAGCCCTTCACCGCTGCGGCCGCCGGCGCTTGCTTGACGTGGGACATCGCCCAGGATGGCTCCGCCACCGGGTTCAAGGAAGTACCGTGCTCCGAACAACACCGCTTCGAGGTTTCCAAGACCGAAGACCTGAGCGTCTACCCCACCAGCGAATTCGGCCCTGATGCCACCCGCCCAGCGCTTACCCGCCAACACCAATTGCGCGATGAGCTGTGCGAATCCGCCACCGTGGGCTATCTGCACGGGAAGTGGGATCCGAATGGTAAGTACGATGTGGCGTCCATTCTGCCGCCGCAGTCCGCTTGGGATCGCGGCGACCGCACCTTGCTGTGTGGCCTGCAAACCACCGATGATCACGGCGTACCACAGCTTACTACCGGCAACGTCGAGGCCTCCGAGCAGGCAAACCTCGCCAAGCCGGGCGAGTGCTTGGCCATCGATGACAAGCAAGTTCCGCACGTCGTCGACTGCGCGAAGCCCCACCAAATGGAGACCGTTTCCGTCATCGATGTGGGCAAGCAGTTCCCTGACGGCTACCCGGACGGCAAGGATATGGACAAGTTCCTGTCCGATACGTGTACCGCCGCTACTGAGGACTACCTTGGCGGCGAGGAGCAGCTCTACCAGTCCACGCTGCAACCATTCTGGGGCTCTATCACCGAGGCCTCGTGGAATGGCGGCACCAAATCCGTCAATTGCTCCCTTGTGCATGCCCGCGAAGGCGGCGGTTTCTCTGCCATCACCGGTTCCGCTACCGGTGGTCGCCAGGCGCTGACTATCGACGGTCAACCGCCAGAGGAACGCCCTGAGCGCAATCCACTGCGTGAGGACAAAGACAATAGTCCGGCACCCGAGTCTGCCGCCCCCGCACCGGCCCCAGCACCCTAATGGTCGAGGTATCAGAAGAGCGCTTCGATGAGATGGTCAACGAGGCGCTGGATCAAGTCCCCGAGGAATTCGTGCGCCGCATGCGCAACCTCGTCATCTTGGTTGAAGATGAAAATCCCGATAACCCTATGCTGCTAGGGCTCTACGAAGGCGTCGCACTGCCGCACCGCACCTTCGATCACACCGGTTTCCTGCCCGATGCGATCTTCATTTACCGGAACACGCTGCAGCGCTGGTCCGGCAGCGAGGAAGAATTAGCAGAGCAGGTTAAGGTCACCGTATTCCACGAACTCGGCCATTACTTTGGCCTCGAGGAAGAGGAGCTACACCGCTTGGGCTGGGGCTAGAGCTCCGTATCCGCCCACTGGGTTAACGTCCACTCACCAAAGTCCTTGCCGCGCGGTTCCATCACCATAAAGCGGCAATTGGCCAGGTAGCCGGTATAGGCAAAGTCGGCATCAACACCCGTGGCGTGTTTGGTGAGCACGCGGATAGCGGCGCCGTGGCTGACGAGAATGACATCGTGGTCGTCGCCAAGCTGCTTCGCAATGCCCTCCAGCACCGGCTGGTAGCGCGCCAGCACATCCTCCAAGATCTCGCCGCCTTCCATCCCGGCGCCGCGCTCACCATCGCACCAGCCACGCATAGCCACCATGTGCGACCGATGGGCATCTTCGCTACCGTCCATCTCCCAGTCACCGGCGAAAATTTCGTGCACGCCGGAGATTACGTCAACGCGCTGAGAAAACTCCGGCATACCGCGCTCCTGCTCAAAGGCACGTGCCGCCAGCATCGCGGTCTGCTGAGCGCGCAGGGCAATGGAGCATTTAAATTCCACCTCGCGCTCGCCCACCAACTGCGCTAGCTCCCGGCCTACCTCCGTGGCTTGGTCGCGCCCGCGCTCGGTAAGCTCTGCCCCGGGCGGGCGGGTATCGAGGAGGCGGGAAATATTGGAATAGGTCTGGCCGTGACGCAGCAGGATAATTCTTCCGGGCATGCTTCTAGATTATTGGCCCCTGCGCGCCCGCGCTACCCAATCATCCGCCGCTGCCAGATCGCGCGGTGGCTTGCCCGCAGGGGTTGCCGCCGGCCAGGAGCCGAGGAAAAGCAGGTCCTCTGCCCGCAACCACAGGGCCCGCAGCGCCTCCGCCACCGGCTGATCGTCAATGTGCCCGATAAGGTCCACGTAGAAGCGGTACGTGCCAAAGGCCTCCCGTGTAGGGCGCGACTCAATCCGGGATAGGTCCACCCCGCGGTGCGCAAAGTCCTGCAACGCCCCCACCAGGCTGCCCGGTTCATTTGGCAGGGTGAAGATGACGCTGGTGCGGTCCTGGCCAGTCCTTGCAGTGGGTTTTCCCGGACGCCCCACCAGGACAAAGCGCGTTGCGGCGCCCTCAACATCTGCCACGCCCTGGGCGATGGTCTCCAGCCCAAAGATCTCGGCGGCCCGCGCCGGCGCTGCGGCCGCATCCGCTTCCCCACGGGCTACAGCCTCGGCCGCGGCGGCATTGGAACTGGCCGGCACGAACTCTACCTTCGGCAGATTGTCTTTTACCCAGCCGCGGATTTGCTGGAACGCCACCGGGTGGGTGCTCAGCCGCGCAATGTCGCCCGTGCCTTGCCGGGTCATGATGCTAAAGGCCACGGGGATATCCACCTCGCGGTAAATCTGCACCGGTTCGGCTTCAACCAGCGCATCAAAGGTGGTGGTGACCGCGCCGTCGACGGAATTTTCAATGGCTACGCAGGCGTACTCGGCTTGCCCAGCGCGCACGGCGGCCACAGCCTCCGAAGGCGAGCCAACCGGCAGGGTCTCTACCTGCGGCAGGTGCGCGGCAAACTTATGCACGGCCGCTTCCGTAAAGGTTCCGGCCGGCCCCAGGAAGGCGATGGTGGTAGTCATGCACGTCACCTTAGCCCACTAAACTGGTACCCCATGGACTTTTCCGTAGAACAACTCCGCGCGGATCTGCACGGCCTTACCCCCGAGGAGCACGGTTTCACCTACCTGGATGTGGACCGCGAGCCCTCCGGCCGCGGCCGGCTGAGCGGCTGGGTCCTCTCCGCCAAGGATCTCTGCGATGTCCGCGGCATGCCCACGACCTTGGGAAATACCGATCGCACCTACTACCCCGAGCGCAGCGATGCCTTCATCGAGGCCTTGGAGAAGCAAGGTGCGCGCATCATCGGTAAGTCCTCCACGCCGGAGTTGGGCCTGCGCGTGGATACGGAACCGGTGGGCCTGCCCCATCCCGATAATCCCCTTTATCCCGGCTGCACACCGGGTGGTTCCTCGGGCGGTGCGGCGGTACAGATCGCGCGCGGGTTGCTGCGCGCGGCGCACGCCAGCGATGGCGGCGGTTCCATCCGAGTGCCGGCCGCGGCCTGCGGCGTGGTGGGCTTTAAACCGGCAGGAAAAGAACTGGGTGTGCAGGGCTTTATCACCCGGACCGTGGCCGATAATGCCTTTCTGCATGGCCACCGCATGATCACCCCGCGCGCCCGCATCGGCCTGCTGGTAGAGCCGCTGTTTTGTGATGCCAGCGTCGATGCCCACCATCTGCGCGCCACCCGCGAGGCCGCCCAACGCCTACAGGCAGCCGGCTTCACCGTGGTGCCCGTTTCCCCGTATCCGCAGGCCCGGGCCACCTTTGCGCATTTCCGCACGACCTTTACCTCCCGCCTAGCGGGGCTCAACCCGGCGGCGGGCTACGCCGAATGGATTGCTCAGCAGGGCCGGCGCGTTAGCTCCGCTGAGCTGGCCGCGGCGCGGGCGCATGTCCGGCAACTACCCGGCTTGCTGGCCCAGGAATGGGGCGTCGATGCCATCCTCACCCCAATGCTGACCACGGACCCGCCGCGTATTGGTTCTTTCCTGTCCCTGCCCCATGCGGAGAATTTCGCAGCCCAGACCCGGTGGTCGCCGTGGGGTTCCCTGTTCAACATGGCCCGTCTGCCAGCTATTTCCGTGCCGTGGGCCGTACCCAATCACCCGCCGGTGGGCGTACACCTGGGAGGCATTACGCTTTCCGACGCCGCCCTCCTCGGCCTCGCCCACATCCTGCACCCATGACCAAGTCTTTACGTGCCGAGCTTCTCATCGTCCTCACCCTCACCTTTGGTATTTCCGGGGTGCGGGCGGTATTAAACCTCATCAATTCCCTGGCCTCCCCGCACCGGCTCAACGAACAATCGGTCACGCTCAATTCCAGCCAGTCCTCTCTTGCCTGGGTGGATATGGGCCTGCAGCTGTGCTCGGCCGCCGTGCTCTTTTCCTATGGAGCCTTAGCGCTTTTCCTGCTGGCCAAGGATCACATAGTGCCCCGGCCCCACCGCACCCGCGACTGGCTCGAAGGCGCAGGGCTTGCCGCCCTCATTGGCATCCCGGGGCTCGCCCTGTATTTCGCGGCGGTGCAATTGGGGTGGAGCAAGGAAGTCATCCCGGGCGACTTCGCCAATGCCTGGGTGGAAATCCCCGTTTCCCTCCTCAAGGCCGCTGCCAACGCCTTCGCGGAAGAAACCGTGGTGGTGATGTGGCTTATGACGCGCTTGCGCCAGGCCCGCTGGTCGCTGCCAGCCACGCTGGCCGCAAGCTCCATTCTCCGCGGTTCTTACCACCTCTACCAGGGTATTTCCGCTGGATGTGGCAATATCATCATGGGGTTAATCTACGGCTATTACTACCACCGCACGGGGCGGGTATGGCCTTTGGTCATAGCGCATTTTCTTATCGACGCCGTCGCTTTCGTGGGTTATTCCTTCCTGTGAAAATGCCCTTAAGGGGACGTCGTGAGGCAGGCGTTGCTCGCTGCTCCTTGTAAGGTATAGCGCATGACTGAATCAGGACGAGATCCGCATAGGGAGGCCCGCCGCGCCGGCGACGATTCCTCCACTGAATTCGTCCTTGGGGCCGATGGACGTCCCCTCAAGGATCGATACGGCCGCCCCATTCGACGCCGTTCCTCCGCCCGCCCGGCGCCGCGGCGCGTGGAACCCGAGCAACAATCCTTCCGCGCTCCGCAGCCACAGCAACAGCCCCCGCGCCGCACTCCGCCGCCAACACCGAGCCGCTACCCCAGCCAGTACAGTGCGCAGCAGCGCCCGCCTCGTCGCACCACGCCGCGCCCTGCACCCCGGCAGCGCCCGCACAGTCGGCGCAAAAAGGTCAATCCGGCCAAGCGCGCCCTCGGGTGCGTTGGCTTGGCGCTCGTCGTCCTGCTGGTATTCAACCTCGTCTTCATGTTCTGGACCGATGCCCGCCTCACCCGCGTGGAGGCGCTGCCAGAAGAACAAGTGTCTAATACCGCCGGCACCAATTGGTTGCTCGTCGGTTCTGACTCCCGCCAAGGCCTCAGCGAGGAACAGCAGGCTGAACTGGGCACCGGTGGTGATGTGGGCGAGGGCCGCACCGACACCATCATGCTGCTGCATATCCCACGCACCGGCAAGGCCAAGCTCGTTTCCATCCCACGCGATAGCTACGTGGAAGTCCCCGGTTTTGGCATGGACAAGATCAATGCTGCCTTTACCTACGGTGGACCGCAGCTCCTTGTCCAAACCGTCGAGGGCACGACCGGTCTGCGCATCGACCACTACGCCGAGATCGGCATGGGCGGCCTAGCCAACGTGGTCGACTCCGTCGGCGGCGTAGACGTATGCGTGAAGGAACCCATCAATGACCCGCTGGCCGGCATTGATCTCCAAGATGGCTGCCAGAAGCTCAAGGGCCGCGACGCCCTCGGTTACGTGCGCACCCGCGCCACCGCCATGGGTGACCTTGACCGCGTGCAGCGACAGCGCGAATTCTTCTCCGCCCTATTGGATAAGGTTGCTTCCCCGGCCACCCTGATTAACCCATTCCGCGCCTTCTCCTTGGTCAACCACACCGCCTCCTCGTTCATCGTGGACGAGGGCGACCACATCTGGCACCTCGCCCGCGTGGCACTTGCCATGGGCTCCGGTGTAGACACCGAGACCGTCCCCATCGGCGGTTTCCAAGACACCGAGGTAGGCAACGTCGTCCTCTGGGACGATGGAGCAGCCGCCGAGTTGTGGGATTCTCTCAAATAGCGATCAAAAAATGGCCCTTCCTCTACCGGGGAAGGGCCATTTTCCTCTCTTTAGCGCAGGGTCACCTGGCGGGACTTGATGTTTTCTAGTTGCTTGCGCTCATCGGCGCTCAGCTGGGCATCATTAGAGATTTCTTCCTCCAAGGCCTTGTCCACGCGCGTGAGGTGGTCCTCATAAGAAGCGTGGTCAACCTCTGGATCCAAGTCGAAGACCGGAGCGATGAGACCGTGGGTGCGGAAAACACCGGCGAACTTGGTGCCCTCGCCCAAGTTCAGCTCGCCGCGGGCGGCGACGCGCGCCAGCGCGTTCAGGAACGAGGATTCATCGTCATTGGGGCGGACCCAACGGATGTGGGCCTTGCCGCCGCCGGCATTTGCCCAAAAGGCTGCACCAGTGATGTTCTCGCCCACCTGGTGAGACTCGATGACGGAATCATTTGCCGCGCGTAGCGACTGCGCAATCTGCGGGGTGACCTGTGCTCCCTCCGGAATCCACCATTCGAAGTCCTGGTGAACCTGCACGTCGAGGGTAGCGGAGGCATCGATAAGCTCCTCCAGCTTCGGCTCCGAGCCGTCGGCCGCGGTGGATTCCAGGGTGGCGCCCGGCTCGTTATTCTTCACCCAGTTAAGGGCAAAAGCGAGGTCGCGGCCTGGGTTGTGGGTGTGGGACTGCACCTGCAGGCCTACGAAAGCATCTCCGCCAAATTCGGTGTCCCGAATAAGCGCGGCAGAAGCACCCGGCAGGACGGTGGCTACATACACGTTCTTATCGCAGCCTTTGACATCAAGCTTGGCAAAAGCAGAGGGGACGAACTCCTGCATGGCGACCAGGGAGGCCTCCGCAGCAAGTCCGCCGTAGGGGCGGGGATCCTTTTCCAGGGCGGCGCGCTCCTTGGCGCGGGCAGCGAGCTTTGCCTGGCGGCGGGACATGCCCTCAGGCAGCTGTTCCTTGTTCTTTTTCTTCTTGGCCATGCCTCCAAGATACCTGCTTACTAGAGCTCAATGGCATGCAGGGCCACTTCGGGCTGATTGGTGGCGAGCATATCTACCCCGTTCGCCCACGCCCACTTCATATCCTCCGGTTTGTCTACGGTCCACAGGTAGGTGGGCAATCCCTGCGCGCCGATAATTGCCGGCCGCAGCTTCGCGCGCAGCAACGATACGCCGAGCGCGGTGGGCTTGGACAGCATTAGATCGGGACGGTTGACGTGGCGCTCCCAATCGCGACGAAGATAAATCCGGTCCATGTGCGGCGCCAAATTCTGCATGCGGCGGATGGCGTGGTGGGAAAAGGAAATGACGTGGATCCGGGGGTCGTCAAAAAGCCCCGCATAACGCAAGCGCAGCACCGTTTGCTCCTCCAGGATGTCGCCCTGCCCGGAGGGGTGCTTAGTCTCGATATAAAGGTGGTGCGGTGTGCCCTCGAGTAGTTCCAAGAGTTCGTCGAGAAGCATCATGCGCTGGCCCGAACCGATGTCAACGCCACGCAATTCTTCCCAGTCCATCTTGGAAATGCGGCCGGGGCGCCCCGCGGTGCGGTCCAACGTGGGATCGTGCTGAACCACTACTTTTCCATCGCGCGTCAAGCGCACATCGCACTCGACGCCGTGAATTGGCAAATCTAGGGCTTTTTCAAAAGCTAGAGGGGATAGCTCCGGATATTTTCCGGAGTATCCCCTATGAGCGATAATCTTCACTAGCCGAAGAACTCTTCCTTGATGTCATTCAGTGTCTTAGCAGAAGCATCGAAACGCTCCTTTTCGTGCTCATTGAGATCCAGCTCAATCGCGCGCACGATGCCGGAACGGTTGATGATGGCAGCGGTGCCGATGTAGAGATCCTCTACTCCGTATTCACCCTGCAGGTAAGCAGATACTGGCAGCGCCACGTCCTGGTTCTGGATGACGGCGGCGGTGATACGGGCCAGGCCCATGCCGATGCCAAAGGAAGTAGAGCCCTTAGCGTCAATGATGGAGTAGGCGGCATCGCGAGTGTCTTCGAAGATCTTCTCGATGCGCTCTGCATACTCCGGATCCGAGTCCAGCTTCTTGGACAACGGGACACCAGCGATATTCGCGGTGGAGACGGCCGGCAGCTCGGAATCGCCGTGCTCGCCCACGATGTAGGCGTGTACGGACTTCGGTGCAACATCTTCCAGCTCGCCCAGCATGTAGCGGAAACGAGCGGAGTCCAGCACGGTGCCCGAGCCGATGACGCGCTTGTGGTCCAGGCCGGAAGCCTTCCATACGGCGTAGGTCAGGATATCCACTGGGTTGGAGGCAACCAAGAAGATGCCATCAAAGTCATTCGCCATGACGTCAGAGACGATGCTGTTCATGATCTTGACGTTCTTGCCCACCAGGTCCAGGCGGGTCTCGCCCGGCTTCTGTGCGGCACCGGCGCAGATGACGACCATATCGGCGTCTGCGCAATCGGCGTAGGTGCCCTTGGTGACGCGGGTGCGGGTAGGGGCCCAGACAACACCGTGGTTGAGGTCCATGACGTTGCCTTCTAGCTTCTTTTCATCGATGTCGATGATTGCCAGGTGGTCAACGATGCTTTGGTTGATGAGAGCGAAAGCGTAAGCGACTCCCACATCGCCGGCGCCGATGAGGACTACTTTGTTTCCAACATGATTTGCCATGACCCCATTGTGCAACTTTGTGGAGATTTTTGCACGGGCTAAATCTCACGCTGAAATTCCCACCGAAATCTGGGACAATCGGACATTATGAAACGCGCTCTCCGCCGCGCTGCACTAATCGCTCTTGGCGTAGCCGCGGATCTCACGCCCATCGTCCGTATGACCAGCCGGCAAACCTTACCGCCCAATATGTCGGCTGGAATTTTGGGTGCGGAATTAGCGACGTGGGCTGCTGTTTCGCCTTCCCTACTGCCCCGTCCGTGGTGGGTGACCGCCGCCAACGTGGCAATCGGGCAGGGCGTCGGGCATCTAGGGGCGGCGTCAACAAGCTTCGTGCTCAATCGCATTGGCAAGCGCCCGCAGGACCGCCTCGGACCGCAACATCGACAAATTGTGCACCTTGCTATTGGCGCCGGGACTGCGTTTAATGCCGTGCTTTCGCTGCGCAATCAGAAAAAACAGGCGGAGTTGGTCAATAAGCAGCTCGTGCGCGGGCCCGTCACGGCGGCCATCGGCCTGGCTGCGGGCACCGCAGGCTACGGCACGCTCCTACTCATCGGGGAGGCCACGCAGCTTGCCGTCACCAAACTGTCACGCCAGCTGGGCCGCTGGGTGCCGGCGCTCATTGCGTGGCCGGTGGTTACCGCGGGACTGAGCCTCACGGCGTTTGCACTTTCTGACCGCGTGGTCTTTCGACGCTGGCTGCGCTCGCTATCGCACCAAGCGCAGCGGTTAAATAAGCAGATTTTCCCCGGCACCTCCATGCCGTGGGAGCCGGAGCGCTCCGGCAGTCCGTGGTCGCTCGAGCCGTGGTCGGCGTTGGGACAGCAGGGACGCCGGTTTGTCTCCAATGGCCCCCGCGCCCGCGATATCCGCACAGCGACGGGAATCGATGCAAAGGAACCCATCCGCATCTACGCCGGATACATTCCAGGGCGCTCCTTCCAGCAATCCGCGGAGAAAATCCGCGCCGAACTCGAACGCACTGGTGCCCTGCGGCGAGAGACTATCGTCATCCAAATGCCCGCCGGCTCGGGGTGGATCAATAATTGGGGTGCTTGCTCTTATGAGTTTTTGACCGGCGGTGATTGCGTCACCGTCACCATGCAGTACTCCTACCTGCCTTCAGTTTTTTCCTACCTCGTAGATAAGAACGCACCGAAGCAGGCGGCTCGTGAATTGATTCGGGTCATACAAGAAGAAATAGATAGGCTGCCTAAAGAAAACCGCCCGCGGCTTTATTTCGCAGGTGAATCACTTGGTGCCTACGCCATTATGGATAACTACCATAATGTGGAAGACCTACTTTCTGCGTGTAATGGCGCAGTTTTTTCCGGCCCCCCGCGCATGACGCACTTTACTCAGCGCCTGCGCCGGGATATTGGTTCCCTAGAACGCCTGCCCGTTATCGATGGCGGCAAGCATGTGCGCTACGCGGCGGCCCCTGACCATACGCTGCACGACGCCTTTGGCAATGACTACGCCCATACCTGGCGCCGACCCCGCATGCTCATTGCCCAGCATGCTTCCGACGCCATCGTGTGGTGGGATCTCAACCTTCTCGTGCGCAGGCCCACCTGGATTCATGAACCGCAGCCAGAAGCGCTGCACGCGGATACCTTCCGGCAGCTGCATTGGGTTCCGTTTATTACCTGGTGGCAAATTGGCTTGGACCAGATCAATTCCCTCAACGTCCCTGGCGGGCACGGACACAACTATTTTGAAGAAATGCTCTGGTATTGGGATGAGGTCTTAGGATCCCAATCCCGCCAATCGCTCACGCCGAAGTTAGCCAAGAAGATTGCCCGCTTTATTCGGCGCGACGCTTAGTCGCATTTCACCCCAGTACTGTGGTGCGGGCAGTACCCATTAGGCACCTTATATAAGTACTGCTGATGCTCATCCTCAGCCAGGTAGTACTCCCCAGAATCAGTTTCGGAGAGGAGTTTGACCTCCGTGGTGGTATCCCCGAATCCGAATTCCTTGAGTTTCTCTGCATAGGAATCCACGATGCCCTGGATTTCTGCGCGCTCTTCCTCCGTGCGTGGGTAGAAAGCAGAGCGGTATTGCGTTCCTACATCGTTGCCCTGGCGGAAGCCCTGCGTGGGATCGTGCGCTTCTAGGGCCTGTACGACAAGATCGCGCAGGCTGATGCGCTGCGGGTCATAGACCACCTCCACCGCCTCGGCATGGTTGGTTAGCCCACGGCACACCTCGTAGTACGTGGGATTCGGGGTGGCACCGCCTGCATAACCCACCGAGGTGGATTCCACGCCTTCGGTCTCCCAAAACATTTTCTCCGCACCCCAGAAACATCCCAACGCAATAAGAATGGAGCGCTGCCCGTCCTTCCACGGCCCGGTAATCGGTGTTCCTAAAACGGCGTGCGGGGCGGGGTCCACGATTGGCTCCGGTCGACCCGGCAGAGCATCGTCTGCAGCAACAAGTTTGGGCTCCGGCTTAAACATCCACATAAGGTATAGCTCCTTCCTTATTCCTTCTTCCCAACGTTGTACTGCGAAAAGCTATTCCGCGGCCAGTTAATATTCGCGCTAGTTCCACAATTCGAATTAATCATGGCGAAATCTTTCCACCGTGCCTATCATCGGGACACGTACCCGAAGAAAGGATTTAACAAATGGCTGTTTACGAACTTCCTGACCTCCCATACGCATTCGACGCACTGGAGCCACACATCTCCGCAGAGATCATGGAGCTCCACCACGATAAGCACCACGCAACCTACGTTGCTGGCGCTAACGCTGCACTCGAGGCACTCGAGGAAGAGCGCAACGGTGAGGCTAACCCGGATCGCATCCGCGCCCTCTCCAAGAACTTGGCGTTTAACCTGGGTGGCCACACCAACCACTCCATCTTCTGGAAGAACCTGTCCCCGAACGGTGGCGGCGAGCCAACCGGCGAGCTGGCAGAGGCCATCAACCGCGACTTCGGCTCCTTTGAGAAGTTCAAGGCTCACTTCTCCGCTGCTGCTACCTCCCTGCAGGGCTCCGGCTGGGCTGTTCTGGGCTACGACCACATTGCTGGCCGCCTCATCATCGAGCAGCTGACTGACCAGCAGGGTAATACCTCCATCGACTTCACCCCGCTGCTGATGCTGGATATGTGGGAGCACGCTTTCTACCTGCAGTACAAGAACGTTAAGGCCGACTACGTTAAGGCCGTATGGAACGTCTTCAACTGGGATGACGTTGCTGAGCGTTTCGCTGCAGCCACCAAGTAACTCCTTTTAGTTACTTCGGCCGCCCCTTCGGGGCGGCTTTTTCTATGCCCGGATAAATTCCCGGAATTGCTGCACTGGGGGCGCATCGTCCCCGGCGCGCCACACTAAACCGAGCTCGCGGTACGCTGGCGGCGTAAGGGGGATCAGGCTCCCCACCTGTAGATAAGGATCATCCAGCGGCAAAAGCGCCACCCCGAGTCCTGCCGCTACCAGCCCCGCAACGGTAGTAAGTTCCATCGATTCGAAGACGAGGTGGGGGCTAAAGCCAGCGTCGTCTGCAAGGGCATCGAGAAGCATGCGCGTGCCATAGCCTGGGAGCATGCCGATGAACGGGTCTGCAGCGAGTTCCGCTAGTTTCACCTCCCGCCGGTTCGCCGCCCAGTGGTCTTCCGGCACAGCAAGGCCTAGTCGCTGCACCTTAATCTGGTGCCAGCCCAGGGCTGCATCAGGCCGTGGGCCCACGAGGGCAAGGTCGGATTCGCCGTTTTCCACCCTGCTCACCAGCTCCTGCGCCGCGCCTTGATGCAGGCGAATATCTACGTGCGGGTGCTGCGCGCGATAGCTCTTGAGCAGGTCCGGAACTAGCCAGGTGCCCAGCGAGTGCATGAAATCTAGGCGCACGGTGCCGCGTTCTGGATCCATGAGGCGGGCAACATCGTCCCGCCCGACCTGGTAGGCGCGGAGCATTTCCCGCCCAGCCGCAGCGAAGGCCCTCCCGCGCGAATTCACGTGCAGGGTGCGCCCAGTGCGCTCGAAAAGGCGGGCGCCAAGACTAGCTTCTACGCGCTGTACCCGGCGGGTCAGCGCGGATTGGGAGATTCCCAGTTCATCGGCCGCAGCACCCACGCGACCTTGATCCACCACGGCGAGGAAGCCGCGGACATCCTCCACATTCATGCATGCTCCGCATCGTTTAGTGTATTTTTCCACATTTTACACATGATGCATGTCCGGGCAGGCTAAATGATATGACTCGAACGCGGCGCGCAACGGTAGCCATGCTCCTTGTAGGCTTGGCTATATTCTCCAGCCTGTATTCCACCCAAGCCATTCTTCCCACGCTGGTACACAACATGGGGCTTTCTTCCACTGAAGCGGCCATGACCGTATCGGCCGCCACGGGCGCGCTGGCCCTATGCGTGGTGCCCGCATCGATTCTCTCCGAGCGTTTCGGCCGCGGACGTATTCTGCTCATTTCGGCCGTTGCCGCGACCGGCGTGGGGCTCATTGTGCCCCTCGCCCAGGAGGGGTGGCAGCTCATCGCGGTACGCGGCCTGCAGGGTGCGCTGCTGTCCGGCGCCCCCGCCACGGCAATGGCATGGCTTTCTGAAGAACTCGATGACAAAGCCCTGCCGCGGGCTATGGGCCTATACATTGCAGGCACCTCCGTCGGTGGCCTTACCGGCCGCCTCATTCCCACCGGACTGGTGGAGATTTCCACGTGGCGCTGGGCGCTCTTCGGCTCGGCGCTGGTCTCACTCGCCTTTGCCATTACGTCTTGGCTGCTACTTCCTACCCAACGCAATTTCCGGCCCAAATCCATCCATCTCAAGACCGAAAGCCGGGCGCTTTTGGGCCATTGGGCCAACCGGGATTTGGCCTTGCTCTTTCTCACCGCATTCCTGTCCATGGGCACGTTTGTCTCCATGTATAACTTCTTAACCTTCCGGCTCATCGATGATTTTGGTCTGGCCCCTTCGCTAGCCGGCTTGGCCTTTTTGTTCTACCTCACCGGCACATGGTCCTCAGCGCGGGCAGGTTCCCTTGTCGCACGCATAGGCCATGGGAAAACCCTATTCGCCTCTGCCGTGCTTTTTGCCCTTGGCATCGCGCTGTGCGCCGGCAACCTTCCGCTGACGCTTCTCGGCATGATCGCCTTTACCGTGGGCTTTTTCGCCGTACACTCCACCGCCTCCGGGTGGGTGGGCCAGATCGCCACCCACGACCGCGCGGAGGCTTCTTCGATGTATGTGTTCTGCTATTACTTTGGCTCTTCTGTGGTGGGCGCATGTGCCGGCCTGCTTTTCGACGCCCTATCGTGGCCCCTCTTCATTGCCTTCTTCACCGCCGTAGCCCTCGCCCTTACTGCACTGACTTGGACCAAGATTAAATCCGACTAAAATCGGTTTTATGCCTGAGAATAAGTGGTCGGCGCGGACATGGCACCGCAAGGCCTCCCGTCCCGTATCCCTATGGATGATGGTTTTCATCCTCGTGGGGGCAACGCATACCTTGGTCCCGAACTACCGGTGGGTACTCATCCACCTATTCACCCTCGGACTGGTGAGCAATAGCATCATCGTGTGGTCCCAGCACCTAACGGAGAAATTCACCCAACAGCGCCTCCCCGAATCCGCTCGTCCTGCCCAATTGGCCCGCATCTATGGCCTCAATGCCGGAATCATCCTCGCGTTAATCGGTCAAATCCTCATGGAGTTCTGGTCCCAGCACTGGATTGTTACTCAGGTGGGCGCCACGCTCATTGCACTGATGATGCTCTGGCATGCGGCATCGCTCTTCCGGCAATGGCGCGGTGCCAAAGATAAGCGCTTCCGCCCCGTAGTGGGCGCTTATGTTCTTTCCGCCCTGTGCCTGCCGGTGGGTGCCATCTTTGGCGGGCTGCTGGCCGTCTATCCCGGCCATCCCACGCTGCTACTCGCCCATATCGCCGCCAATATCGGCGGATTCATCGGCTTGGCCGCGGCCGGTTCTCTCACCATCCTTTTCCCTTCCATCTGGCGCACCCAAGGTATTAATCGCCATATGCAATCCTCCTTTGTGCTGCTCGCAATCGGTGTGGTTGCCACGATCGTGGGCGCTTTCCTCGGCTTCCCCGAGTTGGGACTTATCGCCTACTGCTGCGGTTGGGCGCTGAGCTTGCAGCAGTGGCTCGCTAATGTGCTGACGGTGGCTAAGGACCCGCGCGATCGCATCACCTTTTCCTCGGTCTCCGTGCTCATGGCCTCGTTATGGCTGGTGCTGTCTTTGGTGTACTACACGGTGCAGCATTTCTTTATGCCCGAGCCGGCGCTGCCCACCCTCGCCTTGCTGGTGGGGTTTGCCGGTCAACTGCTCATCGGTGTGATGAGCTACCTCCTGCCCAGCACCATGGGTGGCGGTCCCGCTGCCGTCCGAGCGGGCTTGCAGCAACTGGACAAACTCGGCCTCCTGCGCGCCACCTTCGTCAACGGTGGGCTGCTCATCTGGATCGGCACCGATATTTCCCTGCTTAAGGTGGTCGCCTCCCTCCTGTGCATCCTGTCCCTGGCGGTCTACCCCGTGCTCATCGCCCGGGCGGTGAAGGCCCAGAAGCAGGTCCTGATGAAAAAGGCGGAGGGCCCGGATCCGAAGCCGGGGCCAGAGTGGAACCAGGTCTACGCGGGGATAGCGATTCTCGCGGTCATCTACGCCCTATTTACAGCGCTGTAGTACCCGGCGCGCCGGCGTCCATCCACTCGCGGACCGCGCGCGTGGCCTGAACATCGCCGGAGTTATAGTCCAGCAAGCGCTGCCGCGCCACGAGGTCACCGGCTAGCGCCTCGCGGCGCGCGTTCACGGATTCTTCACCGTCGAAGTCTTCTTCTGGCCAGGTAAAACCCGCTTCCGGGGCGACTACCTTCAGGCCTAGGCCGAAGGGGCCGGCGAAGGATCGTTTGACGTGGGCGAACATATCCACCCACTCCGGTGAGGAGATAAACTCTTCTACTTCCCGCTCATCTACCTCGCGGAAGCGCTGCGCGGACATGCGCATCCAATGGTTCTCACCGTGGGACGAGTAGCAATATGCAGCAAAGGTTTTGCCCTCCGCATGGGCTTGCGCACGCACATCCATTAACCAGCGCCAGAATGCTGCAAAGTTCTCTGCCTCGGCGCGGCCGCCCAACGGTTCCCACGTAACAAACGGGACGTAGTTACCGTCGTGCCACGCTCCCCATAGATACGCGCCCTGGTCCAGGTAGGCTTCCATATCCACGTCTACCTCCACGTCTGCGCGCGGGACCTGCACGCCGCCGCGGCGCAGCAACACTTCCCCGGTGCGCCAGGCAGCAGCAAGGCGGGAGGGCTCGCCCAGGTCGGCGTCGATAAGCGCCTGCACGGTAGTAATCCCGCGCTCGCGATAAGGCTTAGCGCGGTCGCCGGATAGGAAGAGCGAAATATCATCCGCCGCCACCAGCTCTTGCTCGCACAAAGACCAAAAGCGGCAGCTCGCGCACTCCTTGACTCGCACCGGGGCGGTAGGAAGCGGCTGATTCCAGGCGCGTTCCAGATCAAACTTGGCTGTTTCCGTAAAAAATGCCCGGGTGCGGTCCTGGCCGATGGCCCCGCCCCGGCCGGAATCGAGCCCGAGATCCCGCAAAGCACGGGCGGCAAACGCTAAACGGTAACCATCTACCGCATGATGGCGCAGCTTATACGGCGCCTCGAGCGGCTCGCTCAGGCCCAAGCGATGGGTAGGCACCGCCGGCGTCGTCTTGGTGCCATTCTTGCGGGCCACACGGTGATTGGACACGATAATCGGGGTGTACTTATCGCCTTCGCGCAGAAGCAAATCTACGCGCACCATCCACTCCTCGGTGGCGAAGACCGCGTTGGTGATGTGCGTATACCCGGAAGCTAAGGCCTCAAGGGTGCGCATGGAGCGCTCCCACTCATCGCCTTCCAGATCGATGCGGCGAAACCTGCCAGAGCCCTTGCGGGGAAACATCTCCATGACGGCCTCCACTGCAGCCGCGTGGCGCTCCGCCCGGGCAATCGAGGCATGGGTACGCGGCATCTCGGGGTGCGCGCGCCGCTGTACTAAGCGGTAGCGGCACCCCACCAGGTCCGAAGCAACAACCACATCCTCCACACCGGGTGAGCTTAATAGAACGGCAAGGTAAAGTTGAATCCAGACTCGATCAAACGTGAGGGAAATTTAATGAGCATTCTGAAGAAAGTTAAAAAGGCCCGCCAAGAAGCACGCGCACAGGCAAAGGCCGCCAAAACCCGCGCCAAGGCAGAGGTAAAGGCCCAGTCTAAGGACCGCCGCCGCCAGCAAAAGCTCCTGGCCAAGCAGGAAAAGCACCTCATTAAGTCGGAGGAAAAGGGCCTCAAGAAGCGCCGCAAGCATGAGGAGAAGATGGCCAAGAACGAGCTAGCCAAGCTCAAGGCCGGCCGCTTTAACTCCGATAACGTCAAGCGCTATGCCGGTGCATTGCGCACCGCCGCACCCCTGCTGCTGCCGCTCCTTTACCGCGGCTACGTGGGCCTGAAGACCGAAGGCGAAAAGCGCAAGGCCGCTAAGGCAGGCGTGAGCTCGGAGCAGATGGCTTCCTTCTCCGGCTACGGTGCGCCGCTCAAGGCCCGCACCGCCGGCATCCGCAACTCCCTCGATAACACGGACGTTCCAGCCGGCTTCAAGCGCGATGTGCGTGACCGCCTGCAAGAAGTAGACTCCGCCATCGATAATGCCGAGTTCATGACCGAGCAGCAGCGCCGCCGCGCTCACAAGACCATTAGCTCGGAAATTGACTCCATTACTGCGGAAATCCAGCAGCACCTGGCCCAGTAAAAGAGCTACACGCCGCCACCGCCCCCTATTCGGTGGTGGCGTTTATTTATTTTCTATAAAGATCCGGGATTTTTCGGGAAAAGTATTTTCGGCCAGAAAAAGTTGCTGATACTCTTCTAACCGCCCTACCCCTTTAACACCGTTTATGCTCTCTGTGTTTGGTGTGCAATTTTTAAAATTGGAGGAAATATGTCTCGCCGTGAAGTGACCCAATTTTACGACGACTTGGACCACACCCTAATCCCCGAAGATCAGCTAGAAGTCGTTCGCTTCAGCGTAAACGGTCAAAATTACCTCATCGATCTCTCCGTGGATAACGCGCGTCACTTCCATAATCTTCTGGCCCCCTACGTGGACGCCGCCCGCATTGCCCCGGACATCAATGCACAGCGCGCCAATCCCAGTCAGATCCGCGAATGGGCCCGCGCCCAAGGGCTACCAGTGGCGCACCGCGGAAAAATCCCGCAGGACGTCATCGAGGCGTATAACGCCGCTAATTAAAGCACGCCCTGCTCGCGGGCGGCTGCCACCGCAGAGGTGCGCGAGCGCACACCCAATTTGTCATAAATGTGCACAAGGTGGGACTTTACCGTGGCCTCAGACAGCATGAGGTCTTGGCCAATCTGCCGGTTCGACGCCCCCGCTGCTACCAGCTGCAAGACCTCGAGCTCACGCGGCGTGAGGGAGGTGCGTGGCGTACGCACGCGAGTCATCAGCCTATCGGCCACGATGGGAGATAGCGCCGAATCACCCTCCGCAGTCGAGCGCACTGCGGACAGCAGCTCGTGCGGTGGTGCATCCTTGAGCAAATAGCCCACGGCACCGGCTTCGATAGCGCCGAGGATATCCGCATCAGTGTCATAGTTGGTGACCACGAGGACCTTGGGCGGGGTGGCCATCGCGGAGCGAATCTGCGCGGTTGCCTCCGCGCCACCCATAACGCGGGTCCCCTCCACGCCCGCGCCGAAGCGCAGGTCCATCAATATGACATCGATGCCGCCCGCCTGCGCTGCCGACACCGCAGCTTCGGCCGTAGCGACCTCCCCTACGACGTCGATATCCTCTGCCCCCTCAAGCACGGAGCGCAGACCCAGGCGGACGATTTCGTGGTCATCTGCCAGTAGGACCCGAATCACGACATTCCTCCTATCGATGTCATTGTCAACCAAAAGTTTAATCTACCCGGTTGCCTAAGGGCATACTAACTGACACGGCCGTGCCCTCCCCCGGCGCGGATTCAATAATGACCTCCCCACCTAGCTCTTGTGCACGGCGCCTAATTGCGGCCAGCCCAATATGCCCCAGTCCAGCCGGGGTACTTTCCACCGCGGTCGGATCAAAGCCCTTGCCGTTATCCACCACATCCAGGCGCACCTCATCGCCCTCATAGGTCACCGTGATCCGGGCGCGGCTTGCCTTTGCATGCTTGACGACGTTCCCCACAGCGCCCTGCGCAATCCGCAGCAGCGCCGCCTCTACCTTCATGGGCAGCTGCTGTACCTCTCCTTCGGATTCCACCTCGACGTGGATATCTCCGGTAGCACCGAAATTGTCCGCCATACGGGTCAACGCGGCCTCAAGGGATGCCTCATTGAGCGTCGGCGGCTGCAAAGCGGCAATCATTGCCCGCGCTTCGTGCAAATTATCCGCGGCCGTCCTGCGGGCCAGCTCGATGCGCTCTCGCGCTTTGCCCGCGTCCTGCTTATCCAGATCACGGTCCGCCGAATGCAGGAGCATTTGAATGGAAGACAGCCCCTGGGCAAGGGTGTCATGAATCTCGTGCGCAATGCGCTGACGCTCGGCCACCATGCCGGCATCGCGCTCCGTGGCTGCCAGCTGCGAACGGGTTTCAATCAACTCTTTATTCATCCGCGACAGCGTCCGGAAGGCGTAGGTGATCGCTATGGTCACCAGCGCCGAGACCGCCGGCCCCATGACACCGCCGAAGGTCAGGCCCTGCGGAATCTGCACCACCACGGTGATGATCGAGGCAACGATGACGCACGCGATGCCCGCCGCCATGTCCAGCACCGTAAGGTACAAAAAGAACATGGCGAAGACCAGATAGATTGCCGCTGGGGCCACGAACAGATCCGCAACCCACAGCACCGAGAGTATGCACAACCACAGGTAGCGCACAGGCTGGGCCCAATATTCCCCGTATACCGAGCCTGCGAAGTACACGGCCGCAAAGCCCACCAAAAGCAGCAGGTTGATGATCGCTTGCGAAAGCGGCATCCGCGCGGAGGTAAAAATGCCCACCACCAGCAGGCCAGCGGTCAGGATATGGATGCCGGTGCGCAACGCATCGGTATCCCGGTCTATTGTGGAGCTCATGCGCAAAAGCCTACTTCCCCTACTCGCTCTAGCCACTTTTGGGATCGTCGGCTGCGATTCACCCGCACCCACCCCTGCACCAACTACTACGGTCGCTCCGGAGGCTTCGGAGTCACCGGAGGTTAACGTCGCCCAAACTGCGGAAGTCAATGACTGGAGCGATTGCCCCTACATCGGCCCCGGCTGGCTCGAAGAAACCAACGGACAGCGCCTGACCAAGCAGGGCATCGACACGCGCTTTCCCACCCCGGCCTGCGTCTTTTGGTCCTACCAGGACGAGCCACAGGCCACCGTCATCGTGCGCGATATGCCCACGGTCGACGACGCCCGCGCCGCAGTGGATTGGGCCGCGCCTATCGACGCCACTGAACCGGCCTCCTTCGACGGCTGGGAAGGCGGCCGGGGCGTGGTCAATGAGCACGCCGTGTACGCCGTACAGAAGGACACGCACGCGGTGCTGGTGTGGAGCAACCAGCAACAAACCGTTAAGTCAGAGCAAATCGCCCACGAAGCGATCGCCAACTTGGGCCTTTAAACCGCGACGTCGTTATACGGCATCATCGGCGACAGCCACGGGAATACAACCTCCATGAGTAGGAAGAAGACTCCCACCGCAATAGCAATGGCCAAGATAACTTTCACCGGCGTCGGCCCCGGCAAGAGATTCCACAAAGCGCGATACATTATTTCTCCTCTTTTTCCACTTCCATAGCGTGCACAATCATGCGCTCCGCGTTGGAGAACTGCGGGTGGCACGTAGTCAAGGTCAAGATCTCGCGGCTCGGTTCGGCGTCCGACTCTGGCACGGGGTTGGTCACCGAGACGTCGCCAGGCGTCGTAATATGCCGACCAGCCACATGGGAATACTCCGGCGGAATTCCATTGAAACAGTCCGTCTGCTCGCCATCGATGGGCAATACGCGATAGGTAATTCGCTCCTTGTGCGTCTCCACCACGATGTCATCGCAGGTCTCTAGCTTGCCCAAGTCATTAAAGGGAGCTCCTTTGCCCACGCGGTGGCCCGCAACCGCAAAATTGCCCATCTCTCCCGGCATCTGGGAATCCTCGTAGCGGCCCGGGCCGCGCAGCAGGTCATCTTCATTAGTGCCCTCAATAATGGCGAAGCGGTAGTCAGAACCGAACGTGGGAATATAAAGCTGCGCGAACGCCTCACCCAACTCCGGCTCTAGCTTCTGCCGGGGATTTCGCCATTGCTCTTCGAGGTGGGCGCTCGCCTCCTCCTGCAGCTGACCGGATTCTACATTTGTCCAATAGGCTTCATAGAATG
This sequence comes from Corynebacterium sp. S5S1, assembly GCF_001913985.1. Lineage (NCBI taxonomy): Bacteria > Bacillati > Actinomycetota > Actinomycetes > Mycobacteriales > Corynebacteriaceae > Corynebacterium > Corynebacterium sp. S5S1. The sequence continues at coordinate 4,541 of NZ_MKXT01000005.1, read as the reverse complement.
CAAAGAGTAAAAGAACCACGCCAATGGTTAGCATGAGTTCCCCAAGAACTTTAGTCATGCCTTAAACCATACTGCCCATGAAAGGTTAAGCATGTACGAAGTCTTCATGTACCCAGTTTCCGGAATCATGAAGTTCTGGCACTGGCTCATCAGCAGCTTCGTCGGTGAATCTACGGCCTGGCTGATTTCCATCATCTTGCTGGTTATCACCGTGCGCGGCATCGTTGTTCCCCTGAACTGGATTTCCGTACGCTCCGCCCGTATCGGCGCACTCATCCGCCCGGAGAATAACCGCATCAAAAAGCAGATGAATAACGCCACCACCACCGAGGAGATGGCGGCGCTCATGCAAGAGGAAAAGAACCTCATGAAGAGTTATAACTACAACCCCGCAGCTGGTTGTGTCCCCCCGCTCATCATGATTCCGGCCTTCATCGGCCTTTATCAAGTGCTCCTGCGCATGTCCAATATTGAGAGCGGCTCCACCACCGTGGGCATGTTGAATGCCTCCGATGTTTCGGCCTTCCGCGAAACCACCTTCTACGGCGCTCCGCTGACGGATTTCGCCCGCGAGCACGGCGACCTCATCAACCCCATCCTCATTGCCGCCATCGCCTTTACCATGGCTAATTCCGTCATTTCCCTCGTGCGCAGTTTCCGCACCACTCAATTTGATCAGAACGTCAACCGCCGCGTCTTCATACTCATGGGCTTTTTGCTGTTGGTAATCCCTTTCTTCCTGTGGCACCTAGCCCAAACCGGACCTATCCCAGTAGCAATCATTCTTTACTGGGGCTGCGCCTATCTCTGCACGTTGATCCAAACCGCTATCTTTGAGATCATTTTGCACCGCGACTACCCGCTTACTGAGGATGTCCACGCTATGCGTCGCGAAAGCATTCGCCGCTGGCGCAAGCGCGAAAAAGAACCCGCCCTCTCCAAGGAGGAGAAGAAGCGGGTCAACCAGCTACGTATGGAGGCGCGAAAGTACCTTAAATCGAATAATCAGCAGGGGGAGCAGAAAGCATCTGAGTAGCCAGGTCGCGGGCCGTCTGCAGCGGCCCAATCTCCTTGGTGAGCCGAGCACCCGCACGGCCGCCATCCAAGAGAATCAACAGCTGGCTCGCCTGCGAGGACGATGGGTAACCATTGCGCTCAGTTAGCAAAGCCGTCAGAGTGGAATGCACCCAATTACGGTGTTCAACGCAGGCTGCCACGATACCGTGTTCCGCCTCGGTTTCGGGGCGCGGATACTCTCCTGCCGCATTCAAGAAGTGGGAGCCGCGGAATTCCTGCGTGGGTTCTTCCTCGATCGCCTTATCAAAAAAGGCCAGGATCTTTTGATCCGGATCCGTCATCTCTGCGGTACGCTGTTCCCAATCTTGGCGGAACTTCTCATCCAAAGCTTCTACATAAGCGATAACGAGCGCGTCTTTGGAACCAAATAAGGAGTACAAAGAAGCTTTAGCCACATCTGCCTCGCGTAGGATGCGGTCAATTCCGATAACGCGAATGCCCTCGGTGGTAAAAAGCTTGGTCGCCGATTCCAGCAGCCGGCTGCGCGGGCTGGGCCGATTACGGCGCGACTTCTTCTCTGCCATGGGTTCCTCTCTAAAACGACAAAGCCGGTTCATCTATACTTTATAGACAAACCGGTTTGTACGCGAATTAAATTCGGGCTACTTCTTGATGAGCCCCACGATCCACAACAGGATACAAGCACCACCCGTAGCGGCAATCAAGGAGAAGATCCATCCACCTTCCTCAATATTCAGGAAGTGGATAATCATGCCACCGATGACGCCACCCAGCACACCAACAATAAGGTTGGTCAGCAGGCCGTGGTCGCGCTTCATAATCTTCTCTGCCAGCCAGCCGGCAATGATACCAATAACAATCGAGCTAATAAGCCCCAGACCCAAATTCATGTAATCCTCCTAAAATAGCGGGTATACCTTAGCGTACACGAGGGCATACTACCTAAGGCGGCTCCACACAACAAGAGCGCTCCGCCCTTGTGGGCGAAGCGCTCTATGAACAGCAGCTTTTAGTCTTCCTCATCCGGACGGACAACCATCATCGGGCACGGTGCGGACTGCAACAGTGCGCGAGAGGTCGAGCCCAAGAGCATGCCTTTAAAGCCGCCACGACCGTGCGAACCAACAACCAATAGCTGCGCGCCTTCTGCAGCCTCGGTCAAAGCGCTCACTGGACGGTCACGGGTAATGAGCTTCTTTACCTCAACCTCTGGGTATTCTTCACGCGGCTCCTTCAGATTCTCGGTCAGAAGCTCGCTCTGCTCCTTTTCAATATCAGCCCACTCGGACTGGGCGGCCGACAGACCCGCCAAGGAAGCCTGCACCTGCATATCCATCCAAGTATGCACGGCAATCAAAGCAGCACCGCGGGCCTGTGCCTCTCGGAATGCGTAAGAAGTAGCTTTCTGCGATACCTCGGAACCATCCACACCAACGACGACAGGGCCGTACTTGGTGGAGTCCGTAACATGATTATCCTCGCGAACGACGACCACCGGGCAAGAGGCGTGCGATACAACCGAAGCGGAGACAGAACCCATCACCATGCCGGACAGGCCACCCATGCCGCGGGAGCCCATGACGATCATGGTGACATCGTGCGACATTTCTAGCAGCATGTCGATCGGGGAGCCCTCGGCCACAGTGTGACCAATCTTCAGCTCTGGGGCTACCTCATGAGCGATGGCGCGAGCTTCCTCGATCTTCTCGAGGGTCTCGGCCTGCAAGTCGTCGAAAAGCTCCTTTGGCGGAACCATGCCCTCTGCGTACAGGAACTGTGGCATGGTGTAGCTAGATGCGATCCGCAGTGGAATCTCGCGCTTCATAGCCGTATTTGCGGCCCAACGTACTGCATTCTTCGATGCATCCGAACCGTCAACGGCAACGACTACAATGTCTTCCTTAGCCATGATGTGTCCTTTCGGTGGTTATACCTTAATTGTAGTACGGATTAGGCTTGAGGGTTGACGGTTGCAGCCTCGGAATTCGACGGGAACATAACGGTGTACACAAACTCCAAGACGGTGCGAATTACGGCACCAATACCTTCAGAGAAAAAGGCAACAACCGGTTCAATGAGAGAGTTAAAATCCATGGACAAAACATTAATACATCGCCGAAAAGGTTTCACGCCTTTACCGATTAAAGACGGGCTGAATCCAACCCGCGTGCGCACCTCCGAGGCGGGCATAACGGCCTGGGAATTTCTTAGTGCAGTCATTTCGGCACAACGCCACCGACACCCCGACGACGACGCCTCGGCACTCCAGGTGCGTTTCGACTCCGGCGAGGTAGTACTACGCAATCAAACCAAGCTTCGACCCGACTCCATATTAAGCAACGACGAGGACGTCTTTTTCTATCGCATACCGGCACCCGAAACACCGGTGCCTTACGACGTTCCCATCCTCTTCGAGGATGAACATATCCTCGTCGCAGATAAGCCACCGTTTATGGCAACCATGCCACGCGCACGCCACATCGTACAGACCGCTACAGTCCAACTACGGAGAATGACAGGTAACGACGAGCTTGCCCCAGCGCACCGCCTAGACAGACTTACCTCCGGAATTTTGCTATTCACCAAACATCGCGAGGTTCGCGGCGCCTATCAAACCCTCTTCGCGGAAAAGAAGGTGCAAAAGACCTATCAGGCGATCGCCGAATACCGCCGCTTTCCGACGCCCCTCCAGTGGGCCTCCCACCTCACCAAAACCCCAGGCGAAATCCAAGGACGAATAGGCGATGGCACCCCCAACGCTTTTACTACTCTGGCCGCAGTAGAACTAATAGACAACGCCCCGTATGAAAGGATCCATGGCGCCCTGCCGCAATTAGGGAAATACACGCTTAAACCCACCACGGGCAAGACCCATCAATTGCGTCTTCACATGTGGCAAGCTGGAATACCCATCCTAGGTGATCCCGTCTATCCAGAAATCTATCCTGAGGACGCGGAGGATATGCGGATCCCAATGCATCTCACGGCAAGCCACATCGAATTTACTGACCCGCTTAGCGGGAAGTACCGGGAATTCGAGTCCGCCCTTCCTCTCTACACGCACCGCCTAATCGACCACACATAGCCCTCATATTGTGTAGACCGTGAAACTGTCACGTGGCGAAAGGCAGAACCAAAGCGGGCGCTATTTACCAGTGGATAACGGAAAGTCGCCGGACCAGACCTTGTGTGTAGATCCCAGAAAGAGCCTGCCGGGAGCGGGGACGCAACCAGCTGCGAGTCCTAAAGTGTGCTCCTGGGGCGCCTAATGCCTTTAAGCTTCAGCGACGACCAAAGGCGGCGGCATACAGCTCGCCACGACTCCCGTCGTGTGGCGTCTGCTGCGGCAAAACGTAAAAAGAGAAGGAGACGGTGGTTGACCGTCTCCTTCCCTGTTGTTTCTGTATTTTGTTGTTTGTTGTTGTTTGGTGTCGGCGGTGACTTACTCTCCCACAACCTCCCGGTTGCAGTACCATCAGCGTGTGCAGGCTTAGCTTCCGGGT